>NZ_JARXAI010000084.1 GCF_029865925.1 Sphingorhabdus sp. | reverse complement strand
GCGTACCGCCATGTAAACAAGAAAAAGAATCAGGAAAAATAATTGCGCTGCCCATTTTGCGGACATGACGATAGCCAGGTGAAGGACAGCCGTCCTACCGAAGACAATAGCGCGATCCGCCGTCGGCGGCAGTGCGAGGGTTGCGGCGGACGTTTCACAACCTTTGAACGCATCCAATTGCGCGAGCTATTAGTGATCAAAACTGAAGGGAAGCGCGAGCCCTTCGATCGAGAAAAATTAGAACGTTCGCTCTCCGTGGCATGTCGAAAGCGTCCAGTCGACAATATGCAGATTGAAAAGCTTGCTTCGGCGATCCAGCGGCAGCTTGAAACCTTGGGTGAAAGTGAAATTGAATCCAAGCAGATTGGCGAATTCGTGATGGATGGGCTCAAGGCACTGGACAGCGTCGCCTACATTCGTTTCGCGTCAGTCTACAAAGATTTTAGCGAGGCTAAGGATTTTGAAGATTTCGCCGGGAGCGTGGTTGAAGCAGCACAAAAATGAGTTTGCCGCCGGTCATTATTCTATGCCGTCCGCAGTTAGGCGAAAATATCGGCAAGGCCGCGCGCGCCATGTTGAACTTTGGCCTAACCGAGATGCGCCTCGTTGCGCCGCGCGATGGTTGGCCGAACCCTTCCGCTGGTCCCGCAGCATCGGGGGCAGACATCGTGTTGGCCAATGCCCAAGTTTACGACACGCTTGCCGATGCCACTGCCGACATTTCCCATGTTTATGCCACAACCGTGCGCAAACGCGGCGTTACAAAGCCCGTCATTACGCCTGAAACCGCGGCCCAAGAGGTTCTTGGTAACACCGGGCGAAGCGCAATATTGTTCGGGGCCGAGCGATCTGGCCTTGAAAGCGACGAGGTGAATGTTGCCCGCGCGATCATCACCGTACCGATCAATCCCGAATTTGGTTCGCTTAACTTGGCGCAAGCGGTCATCCTATGCGCCTATGAATGGTCAAAGACCCAAAGTTTATCCAGCCCGCCCAAAACGGATTTGGAACCGCCCGCATCACAATTTGAACTTGACGGTCTCATCGCGCAATTGGACGCAATGCTTGAGCCGCTGAACTATTTCACACCCATCGACCGCGCGCCAGTAACGCGCCGCACATTGCGCAATTTGCTCACGAAGCCTGCATGGAATGCGCTTGAGGTCCGGACGTTGCGCGGTGTACTGACAACCTTGAATAGGCGCCGGCCACCCGAAGCGTGAGCCTCCGCCGCTTAAACTACTCCTCGTTCAAGTGTTAGGCGGGATTAGCGTCCCATTTTTCGAGTTCATAGGCGATTGAGGCCTCGACCAAATGTTCCCATATGTCTGCAACAACTTCAGCGGATACCCCCACCTCGCATGCTGCTTTTTGAACATTTCGTAGCACCTGTTGCTTGCGCGCTTCATCCCGGACAGCCGCGCGCTCGGTCTTAATTCGCGCGGCAGCATCCATATAAGCGAAGCGAACGGCAAGAAGGTCGACCAATTGGGCATCGACGGCATCGACGCCTGCCCGGACGTCAGCCATGGTGTCGCAATTTTCAGGTTTAACGGGATAGACTGTGCTGTTCATCGCAGCGCGTTTAAGGTTCCGCGCCCGCAAAGTCGAGCCAGATGTTGACATAAGCGCCAACTGCGGCCAAAGGCGCTGCTTCGCAATCGACCCTGCATTCCGGTGAAGCAGGTGTCCGGCACATCGCAGATGTGTCGCGCGGTACCGGAAACAACGTTGTTAGCAATTGGAGACTGAATATGTCGATGCGCAAAAGCTCGAAGTACAAACTTGACCGCCGGATGGGTGAAAACATCTGGGGACGTCCAAAATCACCTGTAAACAAGCGCGAATATGGCCCAGGCCAGCATGGTCAGCGCCGCAAAGGCAAGCTCTCCGACTACGGCATCCAGCTGCGCGCCAAGCAGAAGCTCAAGGGCTATTATGGCGACGTGACTGAAAAGCAGTTCAAGCGCGCCTATCAGGAAGCCAGCAACATGAAAGGCGATACGTCGCAGAACCTTATCGGTCTGCTTGAGCGTCGTTTGGACATGGTTGTATACCGCGCCAAGTTTGCGCCAACCATTTTTGCCGCACGTCAAATCGTCAGCCATGGTCACATCCGCGTCAATGGCGTGAAGTGCAATATCGCCAGCCGTCAGGTTGCCGTTGGTGACGTCATCAGCCTTGGTGCGAAAGCCAAGGAAATGGCGTTGGTTATCGAAGCACAGGGCCTCGCAGAGCGCGACATTCCTGAATATGTTGCCGTTGACGGTAATGATAAGGTCACCTTCGCACGCGTCCCAACGCTCGACGAAGTGCCTTACCCAGTGAAGATGGAACCAAATTTGGTCGTCGAATTCTATTCGCGTTAATCTTCAAAATATATTTACGAAAAAGGCGGTCCTTGTGGCCGCCTTTTTTGTTTGAGCGCAATCGACAGGTCTGGCACAAGGAGCGCAATAATATTTCCCCTTAGGAGAATTTCATGCGCCTGCTTTCTTTGGCCCTTGTTTCCGCGCTTGCATTAACGTCTGCGTGTCAAAAAGCAGCATCGCCTGATATTGAGGTGGCGGCATTACCTCAAATCGATGTCCCTGCTTTGTCGGAGCAGACGATGAAAGACGTTACGCGCGAACTATCGCTGGATAGCTATGAAGGTCGCGCACCAGGATCCGCAGGAGAAGCAAAGACCGTCGCATATTTGATATCGAAGTTTAAGGCAGCAGGGCTTGCACCCGGTAACAACGGGAGCTGGACCCAAGACGTGCCGCTGATCGAAATTACCGCCAAGAATGTCTCAGCACTGCGCATTACCGACCGAAACGGAGAGGCCATGTCCTTTGCCTATGGCAGCGAATATGTCATCGGCAGCTATCGCGAGGCGCCCAAAACCGACATTAAGCAAAGCGACATGGTTTTCGTCGGCCATGGCATTGTCGCCCCGGAAAAGGGTTGGAACGACTATGCGGGCGTAGACGTGAAGGGCAAGACCGTCGTTGTGATGGTCAATGACCCTGACTTTGAAAATGATAGCCTAGAAGGCCCCTTTGGCGGCAAGGCCATGACCTATTATGGCCGCTGGACCTATAAATATGAAGAAGCGGCGCGTCAGGGTGCTGCTGCCGTTCTGATCATCCACGACACCGCACCTGCGGCTTATGGGTGGAACGTCGTCAACTCCAGTTGGACAGGCACACAGTTTTTGGCCCAATCCAAAGATGGCGGCAAAAGCCAAACGCAAGCCAATGGCTGGATCCAAAAATCCGTCGCCAAGGAAATATTTGCCGCAGCAGGCCAAGACCTTGAAAAGCAAATGGCTGGGGCAAAGCAAAAGGGTTTCAAAGCCGTGCCCTTAAACCTCACTGCATCGCTAAGCTTCGAAAATGACATCGCGCGAAAGGCGAGCAAAAACGTTGTTGGCGTTATGAAGGGCACGAAACGGTCGGAAGAATATGTCCTGTACACCGCGCATTGGGACCATCTGGGGCGCTGCACGGCCGCGGCAGATGGCGATGACATTTGCAACGGCGCCGTAGACAACGCAACCGGCTCCGCGGGACTTGTTGCATTGGCGGAGGGCTTTGCCAAAGCCGGAGCGCCCGAGCGGTCGGTTGTGTTCCTTGCCGTCACTGCGGAAGAAAGTGGCCTTCTTGGTTCAAAATATTACGCAGAAAATCCCGTTTTTCCGCTGTCGCAAACCGTTGGAGGCTTAAACATGGACGCGTTTTCCATGTCGGGGCCGGCAAAGAACCTAACCGTAATCGGCAAAGGCAAGTCGCAGTTGGATATCTATCTGGAGGCTGCGGCGAAATCAGAAGGCCTTACGCCGGAGATGGAGCCAACGCCGGACAAGGGCTTTTATTATCGCTCTGACCATTTCAGCTTCGCCAAGCTTGGCGTGCCAATGGTATATTTTGAAGGTGGCGATGATTTGGTGACCGGCGGAAAAGCTGCTGCCAAAGCGGCCGCCGAAGATTATGAAAAAAACCGCTACCACGCCCCTAGCGACGAGTTTGACGAAAAATGGGATTGGTCTGGCGTCATGTCAGACTTGAAGCTCTATTATCGCGTCGGAAGGATGCTAGCGATGACAGATGCGTGGCCCAATTGGAACGATGGCGACGAATTCCGCGCCGTCCGCGACAAAAGCCGCAGCGGAAAGTAACGCAATGGCATTTCGCATGCCCGCCGAATGGGCTCCGCATGAAGCCGTCTGGATTGGTTTTCCCAGCTCAGCCGACGCTTGGGGAGCGCCGCTGCAAAGGGCACAGCAGCAAATCGCTGCCTTTGCCAATGCCGTTCACGCGTCCGGACAGGGCGAACGCCTGCATGTGATTGCGGGCAGCGCCGAAGCTGCCGCGATTGCCGCTGAGCTCGTCGATAGCGGCATTCATGTTGAACAGCGCCACATCGGCGATGTGTGGCTACGCGATACTGGCTGTATCATTGTCAAGGACGGCGACCGCCGCATCGCCCGTGACTTTGGGTTCAATGGTTGGGGTGGCCGTTATGATTACCCGGGTGACAGGACCATTGGTGCAGAACTCGCAGCGTCTGCTGGATTAGAGATCCGCAAGGCCGATTGGATTTTAGAAGGTGGATCAATAGATGTGGATGGCCAAGGGCTTGCTGCAACGACGGCTGACTGCTTGCTAAACCCCAACCGCAATCCCACGCTCGACAAGGCGGCGATTGAAGCGCGGCTGCGCGACGAGCTTGGGATCGACCGCTTGCTATGGTTGGGCGATGGCCTGCGTAATGATCACACAGACGGGCATATCGATAATCTGGCTCGTTTTGTTGGGGTAAACCACATACTCATTCCGCAAGGCGCAGGGGCCAACGATCCAAATAGCGCCGCTTTCGACGATGCACATAAACGCGCCGAAGCCTTTGGGTGCCAAGTGAGCAATATGCCGTCGGTAGGGCGTTTCATGCAAGATGGGGAAGCTGTTCCTGCAAGCTACATGAATTTTTACATTGGCAACCACAATGTCGTTGTGCCAATTTATGGTGCAGAGAATGACGATGCTGCCATTACCACACTGGCGGCCTTATTTCCCGACCGAAAGGTTGTCGGCGTAATGGCGGACGCCGTTTTAACGGGCGGCGGCAGCTTTCACTGTTCAAGCCAACAAATACCAGTTTAGCGATATAGGAGAGTATATCCCATGAAAAAATCAATTGTATACGCACTCGCGGCTTTAACCTTAGCCGTGCCTGCTTTGGCCGACCACCATATGTCCAATACAGCCGAGCATGACAAAATGCATAAGGCGCATCAGGCAAGGCTTGCGCAAATACTTGCGGACCCAGATCGGGCCAATGATGCAAAGCGCGACATATATCGTCACCCTGCCGAAACACTGGAATTCTTCCGTGTACACCCAGATCATGTTGTCGGTGAATATGCACCGGGCGGCGAATGGGTGTCACGCATCCTTGGCCGCTACGTCAATGAAAATGGCAAATATACCGGCCTATATTTCGGAACAAAAACCTTTTTCAGTGACCAGCAAAAGCAAGGTCTTACCGCGGCTGTTGGCAAATTTGCGTCCGACGTTGCCGCCGTATCCGGCCGGCCAGAAGCCGATTTCAATGCCTTTTCCTTAAGTGAAATTCCCGAAGGCGTAAAAGGAACATTCGACCGCATATTGGTCATGCGCATGATGCATAACATCATGAACTGGAACATCGCCGATGCGGAAATAAAGGCCATGCGTGACCTGTTGAAGCCAGACGGGCTTATCGGCATTGAACAACACCGCGCTAAGGCAGATGCCCCCTATAGCTACACCGACGGAAGTAAAGGCTATATACGCGAAGCTGACATCGTGAAATTCATGGAGGTGAACGGCTTCGAACTCGTCGCCAAGAGCGAGATCAATGCCAACCCGAAAGACAGCGCAAACTGGCCAGATGGGGTGTGGACACTTCCACCTGCATTGCGCCTAAAGGATGTCGACCGCGCCAAATATACAGCAATTGGTGAATCCGATCGCATGACTTTGCTGTTTAAAAAGCGCAACTGATGCTTGTACTGGGAAATTGCGCCCACAATTATACTGTATATGGCGACAATCATGATTGCGGCACGTTTCGGGGTGCGGCTATAGACTCGGCATGACCAGAGATATCACCGTCGCCGCGTTGCAACTGCCCATAGCGGCAAGCGAAGCCGAAAACATTGATGCCGTCAGTGACCTTGTGTCGCAGGCGTCTGACCTGGGTGCGCAAATCATCCTGCCGCCCGAACTGTTTTCAGGGCCCTATTTCTGCAAAACGCAGGATGAAAAGCATTTTGCGCTGGCACATCCCGTCTTGGAGCATCCAGCCGTCAAAGCGATGGCAAAACTCGCTAAGCGGCTTAATGTTGCCATCCCCACAAGCTTCTTTGAACGCGATGGGGCGCATTTCTACAATAGTGTCGCGATGATTGACACCAATGGCGACATCATGGGCGTCTACCGTAAAAGCCACATCCCCGATGGCCCTGGCTATCAGGAAAAATTTTATTTTCGCCCCGGCAATACTGGGTTTAAGGTTTGGGACGTGTTCGGCACAACTATTGGCGTCGGCATATGCTGGGACCAATGGTACCCCGAATGCGCGCGCGCAATGGCCCTGATGGGCGCTGAACTGCTTTTCTACCCTACAGCCATTGGTGCCGAGCCGCAGGATGCAACCTTAGACACACGGCACATGTGGCGGCGCGCAATGGTTGGCCACGCGGTGTCAAACTGTATGCCCGTAATTGCGGCCAACAGGGTCGGCAACGAAGACGACCATGGTCAGACGGCGCAAAAATTTTACGGCACCAGCTTCATCGCCAATGAATGGGGGGATGTGGTGTGCGACCTTGATGACACCGAAACCGGCATATTAGTCTCGACCTTTGACCTAGACCAAGCCCGCGCGCATCGTGCCAGCATGGGCTTCTTCCGCGACCGCAGGCCAGCATTATACACCCGACTTGCCGAGGATATTTGATCTGTCGCATCTGTATCTCATTGGGATAGGTTCAAATCAGCCACATCCCATCATTGGCACGCCAAATCAAATCATCCCGCACGCGATTGCCGCGCTGGAGATGGACGATATCGACGTGTTTGCACATTCGGCCACTATCCAATCAAGCCCGATGGGGCCTTCATCGCGGCGCTTTGCCAACGCGGCAGCGGTGATTGCGACGCAGCTTGCTCCCCCTGCACTGCTTGCCCGCCTCCACGAAATAGAGAGCCATTTCGGGCGCGTACGGCGCGGCCAAAGCTGGCGTTCACGCGTGCTGGATCTCGATATTCTCTTATGGTCGGGCGGCATGTGGGCCGATAGCAATCCAGCGCTCTCCATCCCGCATCCCGGCCTTCGTTCGCGCGGTTTTGTCCTTACGCCTGCCGCAATGGTCGCCCCCGATTGGCGCGACCCAATGACAGGCTTAACCATTCGTCACCTGCAATCGCGATTTAACCGACCAAAGGCCCTTGACCAGTCACACCACCGCCACTAGGGGAAGCGCTCTCGTTTGAACCCTTGCAGGTTCATGTCAGGGGCCCTTAGCTCAGTCGGTAGAGCAACTGACTTTTAATCAGTAGGTCGCTGGTTCGAACCCAGCAGGGCTCACCATATATTTCGATGGTTTATTGTTGATTTGGTGGGTAGCGGCTAGCTCTAGGTAACAACCTAGGTAACAAGTTAAACTTTTCTATTCCAACAAGTCTTCTGACGGGTGAGGCCTGGCGGGCAGTTGGTCCATCAGGGTGATGTTGATAATCCCGCGTTCCTTTGGATAGGTCCAGCCGCATAAACCCCGCCAGACAATCCACGCGAGCGAGTTGCCTTCGCCTTGCCAGCTTAGTTTCTCAACGCGGTCGGGGTCGAAAGTGATAATGGCGAATCGTTTGCGTTGCATAATTCATAACTGGAACGAATGCAGAACATTGGCAAGTAGGTCCTTAGTCAGTTGTTACTCTGGCTTGGCAAAATAATGCCGGCTCGTCTCATAAAGATGATCGTAATCGGCGTTGATGTGAATGGCTGCAATTGGGCCGGAAGCGGACTATCTGCTATTATCCGTTACTGCTTCGTCTTGCCTACAGCTTCCAGGAAGATCGGGTTCGTGTAAAACCACAAATCACCCCACGCATTCTCACCGTCAGCATCGACAGGAGGTTCAAGGTCACTGGTATTGGTTCCCCGAACCCGAATATATTCATTGCCGTTTAAGTCCGAAATGTTGAACGTAATGGTTATGCTGTCGCCCCTCTGTTGCCAACTATCGGCGGTAAATCGTGCCGCAACACTAGTAGTTGGGTTGCTGTTTGCATCAAAGTTGTTCCCTCGACCGGTCACTTTCCCGCGAATGAGGTCAACACGTGCCAATCGTGGAGTATCTCCGTTGGCATTAGAAGAGCTTGGATCCGTGATCTTCAGTGCGATTTTCACAACTTGGCCTTGAGGCACCTTTAAGGTTCCACCGGTCTCGGCCAGGTTTTTATTTCCCGCCGCCTGAGCCGTAAAATCAACAGACGTAACGAGATCTCCCGTCGTAACGAAAACACGGCCCGCTCGAATGGAGGCCAGAATTGCATCATGGGTCTTAGACGCACGAACATATGTTTTAGAGTACTCACCTGGCCAGAAATCTGCGCCGCCATCGGTCCAATGTACATGGGAATCGGACGTGGCTGTTATCCACCAACGTCGTCCCTCACCCAACATTGAATCCCAAAATCCGCCAAGCTGGGCAGTCATCTGATCAAAGCCGCCCATTGTGGGGTAATTTCCATAAGCGCCTCTTGGGCGAACTTTACCAAAATAGCCGGCGTAAACTGAGGGTGCAAAACGTTCTTTCATCTGCCCAGCGGCTTGATGACCAGGGGCGCCCTCCATTCCGATGGCAACCTCTGGCGCAGTATCATTCCATCGGCGAAGCTCACGTGGGGTTGTTAGGCCATATTGGCCCAATGCATTCGCAGACCTGCTGGGATGATGCGCAATCACGATAGGCTTGGGGACTTGTGCGTCGGCAGCTTTCAATGCCTCAAGCATTTTGGACTCTTCGTTGCGGGCTGGATCCAGAGGAAACACTTCCTTGGCGTCGAAACGTAACTCAAAAGACGCCAGCCGGTCAGCCTCGTCAGGGCCAGCAGGGATTATTATACTGCTGTGGTCAGCACCAGGGGTGTTGAGTTCCATTCCAAAAAATTGAACAAGATCAGGCACAGCCTTTCGAGACTCAAGCAATTCTGGATAGCTGTGGTCGTGGGACACTTTACTATGATTGGGTCCACCGTGATCGGTCGCCACCATCCAATCAAGACCAAAGCGGCGTGCCATTACCGCATTCATCGGAATGGGATACAATGCATCTTCTCCAACAATCGGCGTGGGCGGCGTTGTTTTTGAATCCCATCCAGTGCTGAAGCGACTATGGATGTGATGATCTCCAGCTAACCAGCGGACTTCACCTTCGTCCTTGCCTGCTTTCGCGGCTTGGCTAACATTATCATGGCTAAGTGCAGGTGTAACAAGGATTACTGCTGCCAGCATAACGCCCCGCGACAGATTTTTGGTAACGCACATAACCGAACTCCTATCTACGACTATTATCGCAAACGCATACTTCTCAGCATAGCCAGATACCCGAAATAAATTACATCCCTGTTAATTTGGGGTGGAGTAGTCTGGCGAGAACGCACCACGAGTCCTATACATCCAACTCTATTTTGTGGGCGCTAGGGCTGCTAAAATTCCGCTAACCTGATCTATATTTCGGTCATCATCGGCATAGCCTGCCTGCATTGGCGATACGGCAATGCAGGTCAGGTGGAGAAAGGACTCATCTTGTAATTGATCGGCGGAAGGCTTGGCGGGATTTTGGCCGAGTAATAAGCCAGGCAGAGCAGGGATATCCATTTTGTACGTTCTCGCCATTTCCTTCATTTCGGGCGATGCGCTAGCAGCCATATTTTCGGAAAAGGTTAGGGTATAGGCGTTATAGGTGCCTATTTTGGAAGCGCAGAATTTCGTTCCCTTGGCGTCATTAGGGAAATTGACGTTCAGCGCTAAACCAGCTGGAAGCATCCGACCGCCCTTTGATGCGGTGTCCAAAGCGCGCACCAGATCTGCACTTTTTCCCGCGACTATTGTCGACTGCGCGTTCTCCAAATCGGGGCCAGCGCTGTTCTGTCCCGCACTTAAGGCAATTGCCGACAGCGCGCGCAAGGCTGCGAATTGCGCTGCGCTGATCGTGCCGCTGCTGATAGCAATAGCTCCGACATTTTGCCCTTCATTGGGGCCGGAGAGCACGAGATCGGGTGCCTGTCCCCAACGCTTCATTGCGACGAAAACC
>NZ_JARXAI010000073.1 GCF_029865925.1 Sphingorhabdus sp. | reverse complement strand
CCTTTCTAATGTCCAAGAATACGTTATGTATGCCCGTAACAACGATATAGCTTGAGTCCCCCCCATGAAACGTTCCTTATTCAGTGTGCTTTTGCTTGCGTCGACTGCTGTGCCCGCCATGGCAACAAACGATGTTCAATCCACCGGAAGCACAGTCGCTATTTCCAGTGACGATGTCGCTGAACCCGTTGAAGCAAATTCATCTGGCGAGATTGTTGTAACCGCCGAGCGCATTCGGGGGTCAGTGGACACCGACGTGCCACCGGTTGAGGAGTTGAACGAAGCAGACATTGCGGCCGTTGGCGCATCTTCATTGACCGACTTGGTCGCCGCAGTGGCACCACAGGCCAATTCCGGACGTGGCCGCGGCGGCGGCATGCCCATCATATTGCTCAATGGACAACGCGTTTCGGGATTTCGGGAACTTCGGGACTTGCCGCCCGAAGCCATTCGGCAAGTTCAAATTTTCCCCGAAGAAGTAGCGTTGAAATATGGCTTTCGTCCTGACCAGCGGGTCATTAATTTCATCCTTAAAGATAACTTTGCGTCCTTTGCCACGGAAATTGAGCATGCGCAGCCCGAAGACGGCGGCTTTGGCACAGACCAAGTGGAAGCCACGTTGACACGGATCGGAAGCAAGACGCGGTTCAACCTTGATATTGAACTGGAAAGATCAACTGCACTGACGGAATCCGAGCGCGACTTGATTGGGTCGGGTAGTTCGCTTTTGGCCCGCGGCGGCAATGTTAGCGGCCTTGGCCTCAATGGCGAAATTGCGCCAGCACTCAGCGCTCTGGCCAGAAGTCGTGTGACGCAAGCCGGAATACCTTTAGGCATTACCAACCCATCGCTGTCACAATTTGCCACCACTGCAAACCGCTTAAACGATAGCAATATCGGAGATGTCCGCACGTTGCTTCCCCGCACCGAACGGCTTGAAGTCAACGGCACATGGAGCAAGTCGCTTGGACCGCAAACTATTCTGTCGCTTAACGCCAACTATGCGCTGAACGGCAGCGAATCTTTGCTTGGCTTGCCTGGTACCAGCTTTGTCTTGCCGGGTAACAGTCCGTTCTCCCCATTTGGGCAGGATGTGACAATCAGCCGCTATTTCGACGCACCACGCCCACTGGAGCGCGAAAGCGAAACCAATGTGTTCCAGACTGGTAGCACATTCAACCATGTGCTTGGCAGTTGGCGTTGGACAGTGACGGGCAATTATGCGCGCACGGCAAATCAAACACGCACCACACGCAATGCCGATTTCACCGCGTTGCGAGCTGGCGTCCTTGCCGGAACCATCAACCCGTTTGCAGCCGATTTTGGCGCGAACTTGCTGTTCCTCGCCCCCGATCTCGCCAACAGCCTGAACCAGAATATGGATGTGCGCAGCACGCTTGCAGGAACAGTGCTGAAATTGCCAGCGGGCGACGTACAAATGACTTTTGCCTCGGGCTTAACGCGGCAAATGCTGAACAGTGAAACATGGCGCTCATCGGTTACTAATGATGTGGCGCTGCGCCGGAATATCATGAACCATTCAGTCAACGCTGAACTGCCGCTCACTAACCGGGACTTCGGCCTTGGCTCGGTGATTGGCGAATGGGCAATCAACGGCAATATTGGGTCCAGCGATTTGTCCGATTTTGGCCAATTGTTGGATTATGGCGCTGGCCTGCGGTGGGCCCCTGCCAGCAATTTGACCTTTCAGGCATCCATTACTGGCGACGAAAACGCGCCAGGAATTGGCCAACTCGGCAACCCGACTTTGGTTACACCCAATGTTGCCACCTATGATTTTACCCGCGGGGAAAGCCTGTTCATTAACGTGATCACTGGCGGAAACCCTGCCCTTATCGGCGAAAAGCGCCGCGATCTTATCCTGAACGCCAACTGGACACCGAAATTCGTCAAGGATTTCGCACTTCAGTTTAGCTATTTCAAAAACAACAGCCACAATACGACCGCCGCACTCCCTTTGCTCACGCCAGAAATCGAAGCCGCCTTCGCCGGCCGCGTTGTGCGCGATTTAGATGGCCGCTTGGTGAGTATTGACCAGCGCCCCGTCAATTTCGACCGCGAAACATCGCAACGCATCCGCTGGGGCTTTAATGTGTCGGGCAGCATTGGCGCTGCGCCAGCCGCCAGAGGGCCTTTTGGCGGCCCTCCTGGTGCAGGAACACCCCGAGGCCCAGCCGCTGCCACAAGCGCCCCTGCTGCCCCCCCTGCAGGCGCCCCACGTGCTGCCGGCGGCCGAGGATTCGGTGGCGGCGGTGGATTTGGCGCCGGTGGTGGGCAACCAAGCCGCTGGAATATCGCGTTGTACCACACATACCGTATTCAGGAAGAAATTCTCATTCGCCCAGGCGTGCCGATTTTGGACTTGCTCAATGGTTCAGCCACGAGCAGCAATGGTGGCGCGGCACGGCATGAAGTCGAGCTTTCGGGCGGTATGTTTCACAAGGGCTTCGGTTTGCGTCTGCAAGGAACCTACAAGAGCGGGACAACTGCCAAGGGCACCGGCCTTCTCGGCAGTAACGATCTGCGGTTTAGTGGCGTTGCCGCTATTAACACATTTCTGTTTGTTAATCTCGACCAACAAGCCCGCGTGGTTAAGGCTGCGCCCTTTCTCAAAGGAAGCCGCATAACATTGCGTGTCGAAAACATCCTGAACGATATCGTCGATGTGCGTGCCCAAAACGGCAATGTGCCACTTGGTTATCAACAAGGCTATATCGACCCACGCGGCCGCGTCTTTGAATTGAGCGTTAGAAAGCGGTTCTAAGTTGGCCGTTTAGCCAGCCAATCGCGACCGAATATCGGCCAACAAATGAAAGACGTATCCTGAAAAAACCCCGCCGGAATCCTTTCCAGCGGGGTTTTTAAAGCTTAACTAATGTTAAAATTTACATGCCGCCATGGGCCAATGCTGCCAATAGAAGCAAGGCCACGATGTTCGTGATCTTGATCATTGGGTTTACAGCAGGTCCAGCGGTGTCCTTATAAGGGTCACCGACGGTATCGCCAGTTACGGCTGCTTTATGGGCCTCCGAGCCTTTTCCGCCATGGTGGCCATCTTCGATATATTTCTTGGCATTGTCCCATGCGCCGCCGCCCGAGGTCATCGAGATAGCAACGAACAGGCCGCCGACGATCACACCAAGCAGAAGCGCGCCAAGAGCCGCAAAGCCCTGTGCCGAGCCAGCGACCCAGCTGATCACGAAATACACGACGATTGGTGCCAGTACCGGCAGCAACGAAGGAATGATCATTTCGCGGATCGCTGCCTTGGTCACCAAATCAACGGTGCGGGCATAATCAGGCTTCGACGTGCCATCCATGATCCCGGGGTTGCTGGCGAATTGGTCACGCACGTCCTTTACCACTTCACCGGCTGCCTTGCCTACTGCAGTCATGCCCATTGCTCCGAAGAGATATGGCAACAACGCACCCAGTAGCAGACCGACGATGACGTAGGGGTTCATGAGGGTGAAATCGACGCCGCCTTCTGCAAGGCCGAGCTTCTCCGAGTAGAACGCCAAGTCAGCGGTGTAGGCACCAAATAGAACGAGTGCCGCCAGAGCCGCTGAACCGATGGCATAGCCCTTAGTCACGGCCTTGGTAGTGTTACCCACTGCGTCGAGCGCGTCGGTCTTTTCACGGACTGATTTATCCATTTCCGACATTTCAGCGATACCGCCTGCGTTATCAGTGACCGGCCCATAAGCGTCCAGCGCGACGACCATACCGGCCAAAGCCAACATCGAGGTTGCAGCGAACGCAATACCGATAATGCCCGCCAACTGGAACGAGACGACAATGCCAACACAAATAACCAAAGTCGGCAATGCTGTTGATTCAAGGCTGATCGCTAGGCCCTGGATGACGTTGGTACCGTGACCGGTTTCCGATGCCTTGGCAATCGAGCGGACCGGACGGTAATTGGTGCTGGTATAATATTCCGTGATCCAGACCAGAAGCCCGGTGACGGCCAAGCCGACCATCATGGCATAGAACAATGTCCAACCAGTGAAACCGCCGGTGCTATAGGTCACTACGGCATTCATATCGCCGCCGAGCGTCTGATATGTGACATAACCAATCGCCGGAATCGAAGCGACTGCAGTGACCAGAAAGCCCTTGTACATCGCTCCCATGATGTTGGTACCGCCGCCCAAACGGACGAAAAAGGTTCCCAAAATCGAGGTCAGAATGCAGATACCGCCAACAACCAGTGGCAACGACATCAGGTTCAACAGTTCAGCCGCTGGCATCGTAGCTGGCATCAACAAGGCAAGCAAAACCATCGTTGCGCCAATGGTCACAACATAGGTTTCAAACAAGTCGGCCGCCATACCAGCACAATCGCCAACGTTATCGCCGACATTATCGGCGATCGTCGCAGGGTTGCGGGGGTCGTCCTCAGGAATATTTGCTTCGACCTTACCAACCAGGTCAGCACCGACATCCGCGGCCTTGGTAAAGATACCACCGCCCAGACGCGCAAAGATCGAAATCAGCGATGCACCGAACGCCAATGCCAGCAAACCGTCGATAACCGGACGGCTGTTCGGCAGGTTCATCGCGACTTCGGTCAGGTAATAGAAGAAACCGGCAATCGCGAGCAACGCAAGGCCGGCAACGAGCATACCAGTGATCGCACCGGCATTAAATGCCATCGTCAGGCCTTTTTGAAGGCTTTCGCTAGCGGCCTGCGCAGTGCGGACGTTGGCGCGAACCGAGATATTCATCCCGATAAAGCCGGTCGCACCAGACAACACAGCGCCAAGGACGAAACCGACCGCAGACAGCGGCCCGAGGAACACACCGACCAAAACCGCAACGATCACGCCAACAATGGCGATAGTGCGATATTGGCGGGCCAGATAAGCGCCGGCGCCTTCCTGGATAGCGGCTGCAATTTCCTGCATCCGCGGTGTACCGGCTGATGCAGCAAGCACCGAGCGGCTTGTTATAATTCCATAAAGCACGGCAACAAGCCCGCACAATATAGCCATAATTGACAAAGACATAAACTGTCCCTTCCCCGTTTTTCTTTGTTAGAAACTCTCTTCCAGTGTACCCAGAAAGGCACAAAAGCGGCTGCGGTATAGGGTGGCTTTATAGTATGACGCAACCCATAAAAACGGCCTTGTGGGCCGGTTTGGCTTATTAATGTTGATAACCGAGCATCGGGGGCAATTTTACCGGGTTCGCGCCCTCTTTCAAGGTAAGACCGCCGCCGGATAAAACACAGCCAATGGCGGTTGCCTGCACGGGTACCGTCACGTCTGGCCGCGCTGTGAACAACAATTGGTAATCATCACCCCAGCTTGCGGCCTGCAACCGGCTTTCGAGGCTGTCGGTGCGGCAACTTATATATAAAGGCGACAAAGGCACGCAGGCAAGGTCGATTTCGATACCAACTTGGCTAGCGGCGGCCATGCGTTCGCTATCCAGCAGCAAGCCGTCCGACACATCCATCATGGCGGTTACAAATGGCGCCAGCGCCTGACCATCGGACACTAGCGCCACTGGCCGGTTAAACGCATCGGCCAGCGGCCCAACCTCATCAAAACCGGCCTCCATAAGCTCAAAACCGGCAAGCGCATTGCCAAGCGTGCCCGTCACATATAAGATATCACCCAACTGCGCGCCCGCGCGCGAGGGCACTGGGCGATGCGTCGCCATGCCAAGGGCAGTTAACCCAAGCGCGCGCTTGTCGCCGCGATTGGCCACCGTATCCCCCCCAAGCAAAGCTACCTCGTAATGCGCCAGCGCCTTTTCCAACCCAGCGACAAATGCCCTGTCCCAGGCATCATCGCCAAGCATGAAGCCAAGCAGCACGCCGATGGGCGCTGCGCCCTTTGCGACAAGATCAGACAGATTGGACGCAACCAGCTTCCAAGCGACATCCGCAGGATTTGCATTTGACCGGAAATGCACCCCCTCCGCCATCATATCGTGCGTGATGATTAACGATGCGTCACCCATGTCGATCACCGCCACATCATCCAACAAACCGCGCGCAGCGGGATCAGTGGCAAAACTACGCAACAGATTGATGAACGTGGATTCGGTGGTCATAGCGCCACGTTAACGTATCGCATGTGCAATCAGAACCTTTATCGGAAAAAAGGCGCTCAGCGGGGGCGCACGTCCTTCGCAACGGCGTCCAACAAGCCATTCACGAACTTGGCGTCCTTCTTGTCGAAAAACGCATGGGCGACATCCAGATATTCGTCGATGACCGTCGCCGTTGGCACATCGGGCCGCGCGATCAATTCATAGGTGCCACAACGCAGAAGCTGCAGCATCGTCTTGTCCAGACGATCCATCTTCCATTTTTCGCCAAGTTTGCCATCAACCAGCGCGTCGATTTCCGCGCGACGGGCATCAACGCCCGACACAACGTCATCGAAGAAATCGGGGTCGGCATCCGCATATTGCGCATCTTCGATTTCCTGCCCCAGACGGTGCGAGTGGAATTCATTCAACAGACGGGCAATACCGATGTCTTCCATATCCATTTGATACAACGCCTGCACAGACGCAAGACGCGCAGCCGAACGGGATTTGGATTTCGCACTGGCGTTATGCGCACTCATAATCTTTTCCTGACACTCGCCGCATGGGCGGGTAAACCTTCGGCGTCGGCAAGCGTTGCTGCTGCTGGGCCGATAACATTGATGGCGTTTCTGTCGAGCGCAATGAAACTGGTCCGCTTCATGAAGTCGAGCACGGACAAACCAGACGCAAAGCGCGCGCGCCGACCGGTGGGTAATACATGGTTTGGCCCAGCGACATAATCGCCAATCGCCTCGGGCGTCATGCGGCCCAAGAAAACCGACCCTGCGTGGCGGACAAGGTCGAACAAGCGTTCTGCGCGGTCATCATCGACCGCAAGCTCCAAATGCTCCGCCGCCAACCGGTTGACCAGGGGCATCGCGCCTTCCAAATCATCGACAACGACAATAGCTCCGAAATCAGTCCAGCTGGCCCGCGCAACCGCGCCCGTTGAAAGCGCCGCAAGCTGCACATCAACTGCGGCTGAAACTTGGTCTGCGAAATCGGCGTTGTCGATGAACAGGATCGACTGGCTTGTGGGGTCATGCTCGGCCTGACTAAGCAAATCGGCGGCAATCCAATCGGGGTCATTTTGGGCATCAGCAACCACGACAATTTCCGAAGGTCCGGCAACCATGTCGATGCCAACAACACCATAAAGCTGACGCTTGGCCTCTGCGACCCAAGCATTTCCCGGGCCAGTGATGACGTCGACGGGCCGGATACGATCGGTTCCATACGCCAGCGCCGCAATCGCTTGCGCGCCGCCCACGCGCCAGATTTCGTCGACACCCGCCACATGCGCGGCAGCCATCACGGTCTGGTTGGTCTCACCGCCCGGGGTAGGGGTAACCATGACAATACGCGCGACACCTGCCACCTTGGCCGGAATAATGTTCATCAACACCGAGGAAGGATAGGCAGCCCGGCCTCCGGGCACATAGACCCCTGCGGCATCAACCGCGGACCAGCGCGCGCCAAGCCGGACATTGTCACTGTCGCGATAATCGCGATTTTCGGGCAGCTGCGCTTGATGATAGGCCTCAATACGTTTCGCTGCGAGCGTCAACGCATCCCGCAAGTCTGCATCCAGCCCTTCATAAGCCGCCTTGCACTGCGCCGCATCAATTTGCCAACCGGTATCATTAAGGTCAAACCCGTCAAAGCGCTGTGTCATTTCCACCAGCGTTGCGTCCCCGTGGGCCCGCACATCGCGGATAGTCTGCACGACATCTCTCGATACGTCGGCATCCGCCTCTCGCCGCCCATTTACCAACGCGTCAAATGCGTCGGCAAAGCCAGAATCGGATGCATTAAGCCGCTGCACGTGATCCCGTCAGCTCTCTAAAACGTTGCACCATGGCCGGAACAGTCCCGCTCATCATCTTATAGGCCGCACGGTTGACAATAAGCCGCGCCGACACTTGGGAAATGATTGCCGTTTCGACGAGCCCGTTTTCGGCCAGTGTCTTGCCCGAAGACACCAGGTCAACAATGCGCCCCGAAAGCCCAAGCGAAGGCGCAAGTTCCATCGCGCCGTTCAACTTCACACATTCGGCCTGAATTCCGCGGGCATGATAATAACGGCTCGTTGTGGTGGGATATTTGGTGGCGACGCGGATATGCCCGCCATGGACATCGTCCGTTGCGCCCTGCGGCATCGCAACCGATATACGGCAGCGGCCAATGCCTAAATCAACAGGCGCGTAAAGCTCCGAATAATCAAATTCGTCAATAACGTCGGACCCGACGATGCCAATATGAGCCGCGCCATGGGCCACAAAGGTCGCCACGTCGAATGCGCGCACGCGAATGATGCTAACAGCAGGGTCATTGGTCGCAAACAGAAGCGCGCGGCTAGCCTCGTCAAAAAACGCCGGCTCAGGCTGTATGCCTGCCGCTTGCATCAACGGCAAAGCTTCGTCGAGGATCCGTCCCTTGGGGATGGCAAAGATGATTGGTTCAGTCACAATGGCCGCGCTTTAGGGCGCGCGGGCAGAAAGGGCAATATCGCAGTGCCTATGGTGCGATGTGATTTTAGCATCAGCACACTCGTATCTTATACGCACCATGATTAGCGTAAGAATTGCTCCATCGCCGCGATCACCGCATCGGGTCGCTCCCAAATGACAAAATGTCCGCAATTCTCGACCGGGGCGATTGTCACGTCGGGAACCAATTCTTCGATGCCATCGATATTACTTGGCGGCAAAGCGAGATCGTCCATAGCCCAGACGACTAAGGTCGGGATCATCAGCCGCGGAAACGCAACAGTGGCAAAGGCCGGGATTTCGGCATCTTCATCCATCGTAGGCACATATAGCGCAGAGGCGCGGTACCAGTTGAGCATGCCGAAACAGGCATCGCGGTCCGCCCAATCCGCAAGCAACGCAGAACGTTCCTCAGGCTCCATAGTGCTCGGCTTATCCCATTTAACGGTCTCGAGCATTAAACCGGTCAGCCCCTGATCCCGCACAAGCGCATCATTTGATGTATCGCGAAAATCAATCATATATTGGCTGGATGCCCGCTGATTCATATCTGTAATCAACAGGCGTTGAAAAAGATATGGATGCGGCGCGTTGGCAATAACAGCGCACGGTACGCGGCCTGCCCATGCAGGGTTGGGGGCATCGGGTTGACCATTTAACGCAACGCTCCATGCAATTGCGCCACCCCAGTCGTGCCCGGCGATCACAAATTGCTGCACATTAAGCGCATCGGCCAATGCGAAGATATCGGCGGTCAATTTGTCGGCTGTATACGCCTCCACCTCTTTAGGCTTTGATGTACCGCGATAGCCCCGCTGGTCAGGGGCAATGCAATAAAAACGATCAGAGAAATGTGCGATCTGATGCCGCCAAGTCCGGTGTGACTCGGGAAAGCCGTGCAGGAAAATAATCGCCAGATTCTTGGGATCACCAGCCGTAAACGCATCCATGTATATGCCCGTCGACAGCGACAGGCGGTGCGAGGAAAGCTCAATCATATCAGTTTGCCTTTTTGCTTAGCTGACCCGCTTCACGCGGATGCCCCGGCCGTTCATCACCAGCAAGAAGCTGCCAAGCGCGCCGCGTTTGATGGTGAATGGTTTACCATCCTTCAAGAGCAAGGGTGTCGCTTCCATTGTCTGCCAGACCCCTGCATCTTTGACGATGAACTGGTATTTACCGGCACCTATTGATTGAACGCCCGCCAGATCGCCTTCCACTTGTTTGAATTCTGCTTCTTGTTCTGCGTCGCTTTCGCCAAAAAACGGAATTTTGGGTAAGGAAAAACCAAACAAAGACTTTTTGGTTTTGCGCACAACATCTTGGTTCAACATCACAATCTGACGGTTGTCGGTGGCGTCTTCCAACGCCTTGGTTGCCGCATCGAAGCACGTAAGACGCGCGCCGGCATCGGCCAAGGCGCGACAGGCGACGATGTCTGTGTACACCTTCGGTCGGTTCGTCTCTGCATCAGCGGTACAAGCAGGGGAAGCGCATAAAACAGCCAAAAGAACAGCTTTAGTCAAATTAGGCATGTATTCTTCTCCGCTATGGCCTGTTATGTGTGCTGGAATATCTAAACTTCACCCGGCGCACTAGCTTTGATTGCAACCGCATGCACCCGCGTTCCGGGAATATCACCCAGCGCCTTGTTCACCATGCGCTGCCGCGTCAGGCGAGATACGCCTGTAAATAATGCACTTTCAATCTCAATCGTAAAGTGGGATTCGCCAGACCCATCATCGCCGCTATGGCCATGATGTTTTGCGCTGTCGTTTATAACCGCAAGGCGGCTTGGTGCGAATGCTGTTTCAAGCAGCATTTGGATTTCTATATGTGCAGGACCTTTTTTCATCCGCCGCCCTTCACATATGGCAGGTTTTTCGCCAAGGAAAATCATGGCCGCCGACCGTTCCACTGACCGATTTCACGGCCGCATTCAAGGGGGCGGGCGGCAATGCGCCTATCCGCGTTGCCGCGAAGCCGGCGAGTTTCGCGCGCCCGACGCGCACGGTCAAGCAGCATCGGCCAATGGTCCGGGTGACTATCAATATCTCTGCCTCGACCATGTCCGCGCGTTTAACGCCGGTTACAACTGGTTTACTGGCATGACGGCAGACGAGATTTCCATGGCGCAAAGCCCCATTTATGCATGGCCAAGCGAGACACATGCCTTTCGCGCGAACGGCAATGTTGATTCGCCGCCCAAATGGGCGGACTTCAAAGACCCGCTGGATGCCATTTCCACGCGGTTCCGTTCGCGCTTGCCACAGGAACGTGCCGACGGCCATTTTCTGTCGCCTGAGGACCGTAAGGCGTTAAAGACGCTAGGGCTTGGCGAGGATGCGGACCGGCGGGCGTTGCGCAGCGCCTATTCCGCAAAGGTGCGTGCCTATCATCCGGATAAAAATGGCGGCAACCGGTCTTATGAAAAGGCTTTGCAAGACGTGATTGCTGCTTATACGCATTTAAAAAAGCAGAGCGCGTTCGCGTAACGAACAACCTCCCCTTCCCGTTCGCGTCCGGCATATTCCCCACGAACGGTACCGGGACATCATAAATTAACCGAGAAGAGACGACATGACCGACATTCCAAATATCCAAGCCGACAGCCGCGATACGACGATCCTCGCTGCACCTGACAAAATGATCAGCGTGCGTGAGGTGTTCGGTATTGATGTCGATATGGAATGCCCTGCTTTCTCAATCGCCGACGAACGGGTGCCAGACACAGACGACAGCTATGTCTTTGACCCCGACACCACATTGGCGATCCTCGCTGGCTTTGCTTTTAACCGCCGCGTGATGGTTCAGGGCTATCACGGCACAGGAAAATCGACGCATATCGAACAGGTCGCCGCGCGCCTGAAATGGCCTTGCATACGCATCAACCTTGATGCGCATATCAGCCGTATCGACCTCATCGGGCGTGACGCCATTGTCTTACGCGATGGCCAGCAAGTGACCGAGTTCCGCGAAGGTCTATTGCCTTGGGCGCTGCAGACGCCAACCGCATTGGTGTTCGACGAATATGATGCTGGCCGCCCTGACGTGATGTTCGTGATCCAGCGCGTACTTGAAACCGAAGGCAAGCTGACGCTGCTCGACCAAAACCGCGTCATTCGGCCTAATCCGTTTTTCCGCCTCTTTGCCACGGCCAACACCGTTGGTCTGGGTGACACCAGCGGTCTGTATCACGGCACGCAAGCGATCAATCAGGGCCAGATGGACCGTTGGAACATCGTTGTTGGCCTGAACTATTTGCCGGCGCAGGTCGAAAGCGAAATCGTTTTGGCCAAGGCATCGGGTACAGACACCGTGACGGTCGCCAATATGGTGAAGGTCGCAGGAATGACCCGTCAGGGCTTCATCAATGGGGACATTTCAACGGTTATGAGCCCGCGTACAGTTATAACATGGGCTCAAAACACCGCGATCTTCAAAAATGTAGGCTTTGCATTCCGCTTGTCGTTCCTGAACAAATGTGACGATGCAGAACGCGCCTTGGTCGCCGAATATTATCAGCGCGTTTTTGGACAAGATCTGCCTGAAAGCGTTATTGGCAAAACAAAGTAACTAACGGCTATCTCGCCGTTCCAAATTGAAAGGACGCTTTATGCAACGCATCGCACTGGCACTCGCGCTTCTGCTCTCCACCTCACCGGCATTTGCCGCGCTGAAAGCTGGAACACGGGCAACCGACTTTACCACGCAAGCCGTTCTGGCTGGCAAGGCTGACACCTTCAACCTCAATAAGGCGCTGAAGCGCGGGCCCGTTGTGCTTTATTTCTATCCGAAGGCATTCACGTCGGGTTGCACCGTTGAGGCGCATGAATTTTCCGAAGCTGCGGACGACTTTGCCGCGTATGGCGCATCGCTTGTGGGCATGTCAGCAGACAATATCGATACGCTGAAGCGTTTTTCAGTTGAAGCATGCCGCAACAAATTCGCCGTTGGCATCGCGACCAAGCCAATGATCAAAGATTACAAGGTCAGCTTGCCTATGGCCGGCATCACGAACCGCACGACCTATGTCATTGCGCCTGATGGCAAAGTGCTGTTTGCCTATTCCGACCTTGGCGTAAAGGGCCATGTATCTGGCGCCTTGAACGCGGTAAAAGCTTGGCGGGCGGCCAATCCCAAAGGGTAATGATGCGTAAAACGCCTCTCTTGCATTTGTCCCTGCTGCGCGCGGGCTGCACCACGGCTGTCGAATATGGCGACATCCCGCACAGCACGCTCGCGCAAAACCCGCGCTATAAATCTGCGCAGAGCGATAGCGCAGCGGTTGCAGGTAGGGACTACCTGCCTAATTTCAGCCGCCCCATGCAAAAGACTGCCTGACTAATGTCGCATGAATCCCCCCTTGAGCAGTTTAAGCAGGTTCTGACGGGCACGGCCCGCGCACTTGCGCATGAGCCTGAGGTCGAATTGGCCTTCACCGCCGATGCGCCAAGCCAGGCTGGCAAAAATTTCAAGGTTCCAATGCCGGGTCGCTTGCTTCCACCCGATCAGGTGGCCGAAGCACGGGGATTTGCCGACAGCTTTGCACTGAAGCTGAAACATCATGATGCTGCGCGCCATGCCGCCTTGCGACCGTCCGAAGTCATCGCTGGCGCGGCCTTTGACGCCGCGGAAAACGCGCGGGTCGAGGCGCTGGGCTCGCGCAACATGGCAGGCATCGCGGCAAACCTTGGCCATGCGCTTGAGCTAAAACTGCGCACTGACCCTATCAGCCGCGCCCAGGCCGCCGACGAAGTGCCTATCTCGACAGCATTGTCGTTGATCGTGCGCGAGCGCCTCACAGGCTTGCCCGTCCCCGCTGGTGCAGCCGCTGGGGTCGACATGCTGCGTGGTTGGATTGAGGAAAATGCCGGTAGTGACCTTGATGCACTTGCGCTTGCATTGGATGATCAACGGGCCTTTGCCGCGTTGACGCAATCGATGCTGGAGCATCTGAACCTCACCGAAGGCGATATTGACCCGTCAGACTCCGACGAAGGTGGGGACGATGCCGAGGACAGCCAAGACCAAGACGGCGACAGCGAAGACGAGGGCGAGGGCGAATCTGGCCAAGCCGAAGCCCGCGCCGAGCCGCAGCAGGGCGAAGGCGAAGAGACCGAAGCCGATTATGACGGCGAAGACATGGACGACCAAGATGGCGCCGATGGCGAAATGGGCGATGATGGCATGCAGCCCGTCACGCCGCAGCGCCGCAATTGGGACCATCTGCCGCAAAGCGATTACAAAATCTGGTCGACCAAATATGACGAGACAATCACCGCACTCGAACTGGCCGACGAAGAAGAACTCAACCGCCTTCGCGCCTATCTCGACCAGCAATTGTCGAACCTGCAATCGGTGGTAACAAAACTCGCCAACCGCCTGCAACGCCGCCTAATGGCGCAGCAAAACCGCAGTTGGGATTTCGACCAAGAAGAAGGCATGCTTGACGCCGCGCGCCTTGCCCGCGTGATTGTGTCCCCGGGCAGCTCACTGTCCTACAAAATCGAACGCGAGACCCAGTTCCGCGATACGGTTGTGACGTTGTTGATCGACAACAGCGGGTCCATGCGCGGACGCCCGATCAGCATTGCCGCGATCAGCGCCGATATCATGGCGCGCACCTTGGAACGTTGCGGGGTAAAAACGGAAATATTGGGCTTCACCACCCGAGCGTGGAAGGGTGGGCAGGCACGTGAAGATTGGCTTGCCGCTGGACGCCAACCCATGCCCGGCCGCCTGAATGACCTGCGCCATATCATTTACAAAAAGGCCGACGAGCCATGGCGTCATGCCAAGCGTAATCTTGGCCTGATGATGCGCGAGGGGTTGCTGAAGGAAAATATCGATGGCGAGGCGCTGCTTTGGGCGCATAACCGCCTGATCGCGCGCGCAGAAGACCGCCGCATATTGATGGTGATTTCCGACGGCGCGCCCGTTGACGACAGCACCTTGTCCGTGAACCATGGCGGTTATCTCGAACAGCATTTGCGCAAGGTCATCGAGATGATCGAAACGCGCTCCCCTGTTCAACTGGTCGCCATAGGCATCGGCCATGACGTGACGCGTTATTATAAACGCGCGGTGACGATCATGGACGTTGAACAGCTTGGCGGAACGATGATTGAGCAACTGGCGGGATTATTTGACGAGGAATAGGCTTGCCTTTCACTCCCCGCACAATATGCGTTAATCAGCCGATTAAATTTGTGGGGATTATACATGAACGTTACCGATGCCGTTGTCTCACGGCGCTCTGTCCGGCAATTTCTGGATAATCCAGTTGACCAAGCCACCCTCGCGCGCGTTCTGGCCAAGGCGCAACGTTCGCCCTCCGGCGGCAATACGCAGCCTTGGAACGCCGTCATCCTCACCGGACAACCGCTGGCTGACCTGACGGCAAAGATCAAGGCCAAGGCCGCCACTGCCCCGATGGGTGATGGCCATGAATATGACATCTACCCCAAGGGCTTGGATGGCCGATACGAAGACCAGCGCCGCGGCGTGGGCAAGGCGATGTTCGATGCGCTTGGGCTAGCACGTGAAGACGGCGCTGGCCGCATCACGCAGATGGCGAAAAACTGGGATAGTTTTGGCGCGCCCGTGCAATTATTCACATATACCCGCAAATATATGGGCCCGCCACAATGGTCGGACATGGGCATGTGGCTGCAAACCGTAATGCTCTTGCTGCGCGAAGAAGGCCTCGACAGTTGCGCGCAGGAAATTTGGGCCATGTACGGCACGACGATGCGCGAACTGCTGAACATCGATGATGCGCATATCTTCTTCTGCGGTATGGCGATTGGCTATCGTGATGCAGACGCAGCGGTTAACAATTTTACCGTCCCGCGTGTGGAAATTGACCAAGCGATACGGTGGGACGGGTTTTGAAACGTTGACGCTCCTTAGATAAGCTGATTAGTTGAACATAATGTCCTTCGTCAAATCTCTCTTCTTTTTCGGCCCGTTTTTCTTTGGCATCGCATTCCTTGCGCCCTTGGTTGCGCAAGTGATGCTCAAGCTCGAATTGCAGGCACCTTTTGCGTTATCGCCGCTGGCATTAGGCCTGATCATCGGGACCGTGCTGGGGTTGATTGCGACGTATCGGGGCAAATGGATATGACCAGCCAAAGCCTTCGGGCCCAGGAAAAGGCAATTGCCGACCAGTTTACGGGAGGCATCCCTTGGCTCATGGTGTTTTGGGGCATCACGAATACCGCCATATGGCTGGCATTATGGCCACTCGTTTTTACCGGCGTGATGCCATTATGGCTCGGTTTCATCATCGCCTCGATCAATATCACGATGAGCTATCTGCCGTCGCATGATGCGCAGCATTATATCATCGCGCCAAAGGGATCGAAGCTGGAATGGTTTAACGAGCTTGTGGGGCACTGGTCCCTCATCCCGTTAACCCTGCCGCTGCGCACGGCGCGGATCACGCATATGGAACATCATAAGCACGCCAATGATCCGCTTCTGGATCCCGACTATTCAACCCACGCATCGGGGCCATTGCACGCACTTTGGAAAACGGTCGTCAATCGCCAACCAAGGGCAACTGGCGGATTTAACCGGTACGGTGAGATATTGCAGCAATGGGACAGCCCAGCGGCCAAGGCGGCGCTGAATGATGCGATTATCAGCAAAACCCTATTCTTTGGCATCCTCGCCGCATTGGCATTGAGCGGTTATGCCATAGAAGCGGCCTTGCTGTGGTGGCTGCCGCGCCATGTGGCGCTGACCTATATTTCATTCTACCTCAGCTGGGCGCCGCATCACCCCGCCGATGGACAAGGACGGTATAGGGATACAAGAGCCTTCAAAAGCAGGTTGGGCAATATCTGGTCATCGGGCATGCAATATCACATCGTTCATCATCTTTACCCCACGATCCCGCTGAACAAGACGCCCGCTGCCTATCGCGCGCTGCGCCCGATATTGGCCGAACGCGGTTGCAATCTCGACAATATATAGGCCAATGGGAATTAAGCCGCGGCCTTGGACGAAGCATCGCCGTAAACATGTTCACCCCGCGGTGACTTGACCTCTACCCCCAATTCCAGCATCGCCAATCTATGTCCGAGCTTAAACTCTTCAACAGCCTGACCCGGCAACTGGAAACCTTCACCCCCGTTCATGCCGGCGAAGCGCGTGTGTATACGTGCGGGCCGACGGTGTATAACTACCCGCATATCGGTAATATGCGCGCGTATGTCTTTGCCGATACGCTGGGGCGGGTGCTGTCGTATAAGGGCTATAAGCTAACCCATGTCATCAACATCACCGATGTCGGCCATCTGACCGACGATGCCGATGCCGGCGAAGACAAGATGGAGAAGATGGCGGCCGAAAAGGCGCAATCCATCTGGGATATCGCGCGCCATTATACCGAGGCCTATTGGGCCGATATCAAGGCGTTGAACATCCGCCAGCCTGCCCATTGGTCGATCGCGACGGATTATGTCCCTGCGATGATTGACTACGCCGCGAGCATTGCGGACAAGCATTGTTACGAACTCGAAAGCGGCCTGTATTTCGACACGTCAACCGTCGCCCATTACGGCGCGCTGGCCCGCGCCAAGACCGAAGACGGAGAGGGCCGGATCGAACAGGTCGATGGCAAACGCAACGCCGCCGACTTTGCCATCTGGCGCAAGACACCCAAGGGTGAAACACGGCAGATGGAATGGGACAGTCCATGGGGCAAAGGCGCGCCGGGCTGGCATCTCGAATGCTCGGTTATGTCAGAGGCGTTGCTTGGCTTGCCGTTTGACATCCACACCGGCGGCATTGACCATCGCGAGATCCATCACCCCAATGAAATCGCGCAAAATCAGGCGCGCTGCGGCAGCGACCACAGCGGCGCCCGTTTCTGGATGCACAACAATTTCCTAATCGAACGCAGCGGCAAGATGAGCAAGTCATCGGGCGAGTTCCTGCGCGTGCAATTGCTCATCGACACAGGCTTCCACCCCCTCGCCTACCGCCTAATGTGCCTGCAGGCCCATTATCGCAGCGAGCTGGAGTTCAGCTGGGAAGGTTTGCAGGCGGCATTTGTGCGGTTGAAGCGGATGGTTATGGGGGTCTCCAACCTTAAGGTCCGTCATGTTGAACTTGTTTCACCTCCGGTGACCGACGTTCAGGGTGACGTTGACCCGGCTATTGCGGCGACGCTACGTGATTTTGGTGCGGCAGTCGAAGACGACCTCAACACCGCCATCGCACTCACGTCCCTGGAAACCCTCGTCGGCCTGAAAAAGGTCGATGTCGCACAGCAACTTGCAGTCATTGCAGAGATGGACGCTGTGCTGGGTATCAACCTTATGGCCCTCTCGCGCACCGACCTCCGCACCCGGCCCAAAACCGCGATCATCACAGAAGACGAAATTGAAACCGCCCTCGCCGCCCGCAAAGAGGCCCGCACAGCAAAGGATTTTGCCAAGTCCGACATTATCCGCGATGACCTCATAGCCAAGGGTGTCGAGGTTATGGATGGCGACCCGCTTGGCTGGGACTGGGGACTAGATATATGACCAAAACGAAACTTGTAATGTCGGGGCTTGTGCGTCCGCTCATTGAAACGCGTTTGCCCGACTGGATCGAGCCGCATTTCTTCATGTCCAAGGACGAGGCGCTTGCGCTTGGGCCGCAGGCCGAGATTGGCTGGTTCGACATGTATGACAAGGGCGATATGGCCGCCGTCATTAATGCCGCCACCAACATGAAATGGCTCAACAGCATTTACGCAGGCGTGGATGGCATGCCGCTGGCGCAGTTGAAAGCGCAAGGCTGCGTTGTCACCAATGGCGCAGGTATCAACGCCGTCACCATCGCTGAATATGTCGTAATGGCCATGTTAACGGTGGCAAAGAACTACCGCGAAGTTGTGCGCGCGCAAGAACGCCGCAAATGGCTTCTGGACTCACCGGGTAAGGTCGAACTGTTTGGATCAAAGGCATTGCTCCTTGGCTATGGCGCAATCGGGAAGCTGATTGAGGAACGGCTAAAGCCCTTTGGAGTCGATGTAACGGTTGTTCGCCGCTCGGCAGGACCAAACACGCTCACGCCAGACCAATGGCGAGCGGTATTAGGCGATTTTGACTGGGTCATACTCGCCGTGCCAGCCACTGCAGAGACCGACGACATGATTGGCACTGCCGAGCTTGCGGCGATGAAGCCCAGCGCATCGCTCATCAACATTGCGCGTGGGTCAGTTGTCGATCAGGAGGCGTTGGTGACAGCGCTTCAGACCAAGCAAATCGCTGCGGCGTTCTTAGACGTTACCACGCCTGAGCCGCTTCCTGCCGACCATACACTTTGGACGCTCGATAATGCGCACATCTCCATGCATCTTTCGGGTCGCGCGCAGGACAAGATGTTTGTCCGTTCGGCCACGCGTTTCTTCGAAAATCTGGAGCGCTATCGCAAGGGCGAGGCACTCGCGCCAATGGTGAACCTCGACCTAGGATATTGAACATGCCAAACCCAGCTGAAATCTGGCACACAGTCGCTTTGTCACGCGATGTAGATGCCATCGCCGCGATCCTACATGACGACTGTGTCTTCGAAAGCCCCGTCGTCCACACGCCCCAACTGGGCAAAGCGATCACCGCCAAATATCTCGCGGCGGCGGGGCATACTTTGGGCAATGCGGAATTCAAATATGTCGGCGAATGGCACCGTCAGAATAGTGCAATCCTAGAGTTCGAGACCGTTATCGACGGCGTTGCCATTAACGGCGTTGATATGATCACTTGCGACGATGACGGCCTCATCACCCATTTCAAAGTCATGGTACGTCCATTGAAGGGTATGAACATGTTGCACCAGAAAATGGGGGAAATGCTTCAACACATGGGCCGCTGACACACTTGCCGTGACAAACAAAAAGGCCGGAAGGTTTCCCCTCCGGCCCGCTTTTGTTTCAGCTTGAGCTGAGGGTTTGGACTTAGAAGTCCATACCGCCCATGCCGCCCATGCCGCCCATGCCGCCTGGCATGCCGCCAGCGCCTCCGGCCTTGTCTTCTGGTGCGTCTGAAATTGCTGCTTCAGTGGTGATCAACAGACCAGCAACCGATGCGGCATCTTGCAACGCGGTACGTACGACTTTGGTTGGGTCGATAACGCCCGACGCCACGAGGTTTTCATACACATCGGTCGATGCGTTGAAGCCCATGGTCTCGTCATTTTCGCGCAACAAATTGCCCGAAACAACCGCACCATCATATCCGGCGTTGGCCGCGATTTGACGCAATGGAGCAACAATCGCCTTACGGATGATGTCGATACCACGTGTCTGGTCGTCATTGACGCCCTTTAGGCCTTCAAGAGCCTTTGTTGCGTAAAGAAGTGCAGTACCGCCGCCTGGGACGATGCCTTCTTCAACGGCTGCGCGGGTTGCGTGCAGCGCGTCGTCGACGCGGTCCTTGCGTTCTTTCACCTCTACTTCGGTCGAACCACCGACCTTGATCACAGCAACACCGCCGGCGAGTTTCGCCAAACGCTCTTGCAGCTTTTCCTTGTCGTAATCCGACGTGGTGTTTTCGATCTGCGCACGGATCGCTTCAACGCGGCCCTTGATCGCATCGGTTTCGCCAGCACCGTCGACGATGATGGTGTTGTCCTTGTCGATGGTGACGCGCTTGGCTTGGCCAAGCATGCCCAAGGTAACGGTTTCAAGCTTGATACCGAGATCTTCGCTGATCATTTCACCCTTGGTGAGGATCGCGATATCTTCCAGCATCGCCTTGCGACGATCGCCAAAGCCTGGTGCCTTTACAGCAGCAATCTTCAGGCCGCCACGCAGCTTGTTGACGACCAGAGTTGCAAGCGCTTCGCCTTCAACGTCTTCAGCGATGATGAGTAATGGACGACCCGACTGCACCACAGCTTCGAGGATTGGCAACATGGCTTGCAAATTGCCGAGCTTCTTTTCGTGGATCAGGATGTACGGATTGTCCAACTCGACCGACATTTTTTCGGTGTTTGTGATGAAATATGGCGACAGGTAACCGCGGTCAAACTGCATACCTTCGACAACTTCGAGCTCGCTTTCACGGCCCTTAGCTTCTTCGACGGTGATAACGCCTTCCTTGCCGACCTTCTCCATGGCGTCTGCAATCATCTTACCGATTTCAGCTTCACCATTTGCAGAGATCGTACCGACCTGTGCGATTTCCGAAGAACCAGCAACTGGCTTCGAACGCTTTACAAGGTCAGCAACAACCGCGTTTACCGCAGTGTCGATGCCGCGCTTCAGGTCCATTGGGTTCATGCCCGCTGCAACCGACTTCATGCCTTCGCGAACAATCGCTTGTGCAAGAACGGTGGCAGTGGTCGTGCCGTCACCGGCAATGTCGTTAGTCTTCGAAGCAACTTCGCGGACCATCTGCGCGCCCATATTTTCGAACTTGTCTTTCAGTTCGATTTCCTTGGCCACGGTAACGCCGTCCTTGGTGATGCGCGGTGCGCCAAAGCTTTTGTCGATGACAACATTACGGCCTTTTGGACCAAGTGTTACTTTTACAGCGTCAGCAAGAATGTCTACGCCGCGCAGGATGCGTTCACGCGCATCGCGGCCGAATTTCACGTCTTTAGCAGCCATGATATTTTTCCTTTAATTGTGTGCCCCAGCGAAGGCTGGGTGATTCAAACCATTCGTCGCTTAGGAAACGATTCCCAAGATGTCCGATTCCTTCATGATCAGCAGGTCTTCACCGTCGATCTTGACTTCGGTGCCCGACCATTTGCCAAACAGAATTTTGTCGCCAGCCTTGACATCAAGCGGCGTCACAGTGCCGTCTTCTGCCTTGGAACCTGCGCCAACGGAGACGACTTCGCCTTCCTGTGGCTTTTCCTGAGCTGTATCGGGGATGATTATCCCGCCAGCGGTTTTTGCTTCGGCCTCGACCCGACGGACGAGAACGCGATCATGCAATGGACGAAATGCCAT
>NZ_JARXAI010000050.1 GCF_029865925.1 Sphingorhabdus sp. | reverse complement strand
GGAAATTTAATCCCCTAACCCCGCCATACGTTCGGCCTGATCCTCGGCAATCAATGCGGCGACCAGTTCGCTTAGTCCGCTGCCCTCTAAAATCTCGGGCAGCTTATGCAGCGTCAGGTTAATCCGGTGGTCCGTTACACGGCCTTGGGGGAAGTTATAGGTGCGGATACGTTCGGAACGGTCACCTGAGCCAACCATAGCCTTACGGGCCTCTGCTTCGGCCCCTTGGGCCTCCTCACGCTCTTTTTCGTACATTCGGGCGCGCAGCACTTGCATTGCCTGCTCCTTGTTCTTGTGCTGGCTGCGCCCGTCCTGACAGGTGACGACTATTCCGGTCGGCAGGTGGGTAATGCGCACGGCTGAGTCCGTAGTGTTGACGTGCTGTCCGCCCGCACCCGACGCACGGTAAACGTCGATTTTAAGATCTCGTGCTTCAATTTGGATATCAACTTCAGTTGGCTCGGGCAGTACCGCCACAGTGGCCGCGCTGGTGTGAATGCGCCCGCCGCTTTCGGTCACGGGCACGCGCTGCACGCGATGAACGCCGCTTTCATATTTTAGCTTTGCAAACACGCCTATACCCTTGATGGCAACCACGACTTCCTTAAACCCGCCAACATCGGAGGAGCTGACCGAAATCGGTTCAATCTTCCAACCTTGGCCGGCCGCATAGCGTTCATACATGCGGTACAGATCGCCCGCAAACAACGCCGCTTCATCACCGCCCGTGCCCGCACGGATTTCCAACATCGCTGGCCGGTCATCCGCAGAATCGCGCGGCAGCAGCGAAATAGCGAGCGACATTTCTGCCTCTGAAAGCTGCCGGGTAACATCTTCCAATTCCTCGACCGCCATCTCGTGCAAATCAGGGTCGGAGGAATCCTGAGCCATATGCTCAAGCGTTTCGATTTCTGTGCGCAACCGCCGGACCTCTGCCGCCGCTTTGGCCACAGGCTCAAGTTCGGAATACTCCTTGGACGCAGCGACAAAGCCATCGCCTTCAAGCTGCCCCGAAGCCATCCGCGCCTCAAGCTCGGAAAAGCGCGATTCAATTTGCGCAATACGGTGCGGGGAGATTTTCAAGCGGCAAGCGACTTAAGAAAATTCATAAGTGGGCTGTTGGTATCTTCACCCGAAAAGCCGTAATAACCATGCTCGTTCACGCGCAAAATTGCCGCAGGATTTTGCTTAACGGCTTTGTCATATCGTTTTTTGGGTGACCCCGTTGCGATCATGTCTGCGGAAATCCCTGCTTGGCGGAGCTGCCGCAGAAGAGCAAAGGCCTGACCAAGTCCTTCGTCATTTTCCAAAACGATCATGGCCTCAAGCTGCTGAACGGGCAATTGTTCAATCAACATCGCCAACCGCTCGATCCCCGCAGCCCAGCCAACTGCAGGCGTTGCTGGTCCTCCGAGATTCTCGATTAAGCCATCATAGCGCCCGCCACCAAGCACGGTGCCTTGCGCACCCAGCCGGTCGGTCACAAATTCAAACGCGGTGTGGCGGTAATAATCGAGGCCGCGCACCAAAGCAGCATTTCGCGTCCACGCAACGCCAGCGGCATCGAGACCAGCGGTGACTGCTCCGAAGAAATCCTGCGCTTCACCCGAAAGATAGTCGTCGATCACCGGCGCCGCGTCAGCAACGGGGCGGTCCGTGGGGTCTTTGCTGTCTAATATACGCAGTGGGTTTTTCTCTAGCCGCGCGAGGCTGTCTTCAGACAATGCATTTTTATGGTCATTGAAATAACCAACCAAGGCAGCACGCCATGCATCGCGGCTTGGCGTATCACCAAGCGTATTGAGCTGCAATGTCACGCCATCGTTGATGGCCAATTCCTTGAGCAACTGATCTGCCATAACGAGCAATTCTACGTCAGCGGCGGGCTCTGCAGCGCCGATTATTTCGGCATCGATCTGGTGAAACTGCCGATAACGGCCCTTTTGTGGGCGTTCATAGCGGAACAATGGTCCATGCACTGACAATTTCATCGGTGCAAATTGTTGCCAACCATTGGTCAGATAGGCGCGCGCAATACCAGCGGTAAATTCGGGCCGCAGCGTGATGGAATCGCCGCCGCGGTCTTCGAAACTGTACATTTCCTTCGACACGACATCGGTAGCCTCACCAAGGCTGCGTGAAAACACAGCCGTCGGCTCAATAACCGGCAACTGAAGGCCCTTAAATCCATAAAGCCGTCGCACGCGTTCAAAGGTAGCAACAACATGCGCGAAGCGTTCCTCGGTTTCACCGAACATATCCTGCGTGCCGCGCACGGCTTGGGGTGTCTGTATCTTTGCCATCATAAAGCGCCCTAGCGGCTAATTGTTGTTAGTGGAATAGGGCTGGACGCAGCGCAGCGCATTCGCCAAAGTTGGGGACATGAATCCACGCACTTTATCGCGCGCACTTGCCGCTTTCGCCCTTTCCGCTAGCCTCATTTCCGCAGCATATGCGGAAAACAGTGCGCCGCAACCGGTGCCGATTGTATCTGCGATTCCCGAGCCGCAGGACCGCCCCCTAACGACGACTATGACCTTACAAGTGGATGCGACCGATATTGATCGCGCCATTTTCCACGTGCGCCAGACAATTCCAGTTGAACAGGGCAAACCGCTCATTTTGCTTTATCCACAATGGCTGCCAGGTAAGCATGGGCCGCGGGGAGCATTGGCCGAAATGACCGGCCTAATGATCCGCGCTGGTGGTAATGCTTTACGTTGGACCCGGGATCCCGTGCAGGTTTACGCCTTTCATGTAGATGTGCCCGCAGGGACGGCATCGGTCGATGTGGAATTCCAATTCACCGCGCCGGTGCGCGAAAGCGAAGGGCGCATTAACGTCACGCCAAATATGATGAATGTGCAGTGGGAACAGGTCGCGGTGTACCCCGCCGGGCATTTCACCCGTGCCATTCAGGTGAAGCCGTCGATCACGCTGCCCGAGGGCTGGACTGGGGTTGCTGCGCTTGATGGCGCCAAGATTACGGGTAACCAAATTGAGTATAGCGTCACAGATTTTGAAACATTGGTGGACAGCCCTATGTTTGCTGGCCCGCATTACAAGAAATGGGATCTGGGGAATAACGTCACGCTTAACGTCTGGGCGGATAACGCGAAATATCTGGAAGCGAAGCCAGAGCAGATTGCCGCGCACCGTGCCTTGGTTGACGAATCTTTATTGCTGTTTGGATCAAAGCGTTTTGACCGATATGAATTTCTGCTTGGTCTGACCGAAGAGCTTGGCGGCGTCGGCCTTGAGCATCATCGCAGTTCGGAAAATACGCGCGAGACCGATTATTTCACGGAGTGGGATGACAATATGTCGGAACGCGGCCTTTTGCCGCATGAATTCACGCATAGTTGGAATGGAAAGTTCCGCCGTCCTGCGACGATGTGGACACCCGATTATTCCACGCCGATGCGTGACAATTTGCTTTGGGTGTATGAAGGGCAGACGAGTTTTTGGGACTTGGTCCTCGGCGCGCGCTCAGGGTTGCAGTCCAAGGAAATGGTTCTTGGTGAGTGGGCCAAATATGCCGGATTTTACGCTGAGCAGCCGGGCCGGACGTGGCGATCGGTTGAAGACACCACGCATGATCCGATCTTTGGCGCACGAAAACCAAAACCATTTGCTAGCCAAGCCCGTGGCGAGGATTATTATAACGAAAGCTCGCTTATCTGGCTCGACGCCGACATGACCATTCGCCAATTGTCCAAGGGCAAAAAGTCTCTGGATGATTTTGCCAAGGCTTTTTTTGGCGTGCGCGACGCCGATTGGGGCGTGCTGACCTATGATTTTGACGAAGTTGTCCGCACATTGAATGCTGTGCAGCCATATGATTGGGCAAAGTTCCTCGACACCAAATTGCGCCAACCCGGCCAGCCAGCGCCGCTCACCGGACTGGAAAAGGGCGGGTACAAGCTTGTCTGGAAAGAAGAACCCAATATCTTCGACAAGGAATCGATGAAGGAAAGCAATGTTTTCAACCTAACCCACTCGCTTGGGATCACTTTGAACAAGGACGCGACCGTCACCTCTGTGATGTGGAACAGCCCTGCATTTAAAGCGAATATCGTCAGCGGTGCCAAGATCATTGCTGTGGATGGCTATGCCTATTCCAAGGACGGCCTGACCAGCGCAATCAAGGCCGCAAAAGACAATAAGACACCTGTCCGATTACTCATCGAGCGCAACAAACGTTATACGCAAATAGACATCGCCTATTCAGGTGGCTTGCGCTATCCGCACCTCGAAGCAATAGGCCAAGGCGAGACCGCAATTGACCGTCTCCTCAGCCCGCGGCGTCCCAAGAGATAACAAAGTGAAAGCATTCTCCCATGCGTATTGATTTAATCCCCGCGGGCGACAACGTGCCCGAAAGCCTCAATGTCCTGATCGAAGTGCCCATTGGCGGCGAGCCAGTGAAATATGAATTCGACAAGGCCTCAGGTGCGTTGTTTGTTGACCGTTTCTTGCACACGCCAATGCGCTACCCCGCCAACTACGGCTTTGTACCGCATACATTGGGCGAAGATGGTGATCCACTTGATGCGCTTGTTGTCGCACGTTCGCCCATCATTGCCGGTGCGGTCGTAAAATGCCGCCCGATTGGCGTACTAATGATGGAAGATGACAAGGGCGGCGATGAAAAACTGCTTTGTGTTCCGGTGAACGAGACTTTTCCATATTATTCAGAAGTTGCCACCTATAAAGACATGCCGCCAATCGTCCTTCAGCAGATTGAGCATTTCTTCACCCATTATAAGGATCTGGAGCCCGGGAAATGGGCCAAGTTGAATGGTTGGGGAGACGAAAAGGACGCAAAACGCATTATTCTTGAATGCGTTGAGCGCGCAAAGGAACATGACACATGAAACCGATAGCGCTGGGCAGCTTAACGTTGCTGCTAGCGCTTTCGGCTTGTGCCACGCCAGAAACTCGTATCCGCATTGCGTTGACAGATGCAGGCCTATCCAAACCTATCGCAGCATGCATGGCGGACCGCATGGTCGACCGGCTTTCGCTGGCTCAGTTGAACAGGCTCAACGGTTTGAAAAAACTGCATGGACAGGACATGCGCAAAGTAACCCTTGAGGAATTTCTTCGGCGGACGCGGTCTCTGCAAGACCCCGCAATTCTGGGTGTTGCGACATCTTCGGGCTTGATCTGCGCGATAAAGCCTTAAACCTTTACCGCGCAGATATATTAGCTAATCGCCTTAATCAAAATCGCCAGCCAGCTTTTGTCCGTTGGCGACGGCGCTGGCGAAGCGAAGTCCCCGCATTCCAAGCAGGCAGCTTGCACGCCCTTTACCCCCGTAAGCATGTTCAGATCACGCGCTACGCGTTGTGCAAACAGGTTTTGCTGCCATGCGGCATGGGCAAAAATGTCCATCGGCGCAGTCGCCTGTGCCCGCTTTGGCATCAATCCCTGAAGCAAGGTTTCGGTGAAACTGACGGGTGGCTCGATATATTCCGCATGCCAGCCGTCAGATTTCAAACCTGCCCGCTTTGCAGCTTCCGCGAACGCATCGTTCATACCGCCGGTGCGGTCTACAAGGCCAAGCCGACGCGCCGTGCCGCCGGCCCAAACGCGGCCTTGTGCAATGGCATCAACCTGCGCCGGTGTTTTCTTTCGTGCAGCGGCCACGCGGTTCAGAAACTGGCGATAGCCATTTTCAATTGCGCTTTGCGCTACGCGGTCAAACTCTGGGCTAAAGCCATTCAGAACGTCAGGCTCACCGGATAATGGGGTCGTTTTGACGCCATCGGCATTCACACCAATTTTGGCGAGGCCTACCTCGGCACTCGGGATGACAGCAAATATACCAATTGAACCGGTGATGGTCGATGGGTCAGCGAAAATTACATCTGCGGGAAGGGAAATCCAATATCCGCCGCTTGCGGCCAAATTGGCCATTGAGACTATTACGGGAATTTTCTTCGCTTTCGCAGCTTCAATGGCGAGCCGTATTTTCTCCGATGCCATAACAGATCCGCCAGGCGAATCCACACGCACGACGAGTGCCTTCAAATCCTTGTTATCCAAGGCATCGTAAATCAATCCGCTAACTGTATCGCCAGCCGCAGAACCTGGGCCGCCTTCGCCATCCACTATGGTTCCAGCGATTGTAATTACGCCAATCTGCTTACCCGCAGACGCCGGACCATAATGCGCAAGAAACGCATCCATCGGCGTATTTGCAAAGCCGCCAGTCGTCTTCTTGTCGTCAGCGCCGACCTTACTCGCCACAAATTTGCCAAAGGCGACACGGTCGCCCAATGTGTCCACCAGCTTACTGGACAAGGCCAATTGGGCAAGATTACCCTGCGCACCTTCAACCGCCGCAGCCGGATCCGTCAGCATCTGTTCCAATCGCGCCTGCGGACGAGCCTTGGCGACAGCGGCTTTCCACTGGCCCCAGATTTCGTCATAGACACCCTTGATCGCGGCCTTTGATGCCTCTGACTGATCGGAGCGCATAAAGGGTTCAACCGCGCTCTTATACGTCCCAACACGATAGATGTTGGCCTTCACGCCCAATCGGTCAAGCAAGCCTTTAAAATAGGGTTGCGAACCGCCTGGTCCAGTCAACATGGCGCCACCAAGTGGGTCCATCCATATCTGCGTCGCATGCGCCGCAAGCTGATAACTGTCATCGGTATAGGCCGTGGCAAACGCGTACACTGGCTTGCCCGCCTTTTTTACCCCATCGAGGCTGCTACCAATGGCGGCAAGGCTGGCTTGCCCGCCCCCCATAAAGCGGTCCATGTCCACGACGACAGCCTTTACGCGGTCATCTGTCTCAGCAAGTTTCAACGCACGGACAATGTCGCGCTGACGCATTTCACCAACGGACGCAGCCGATGATGTCAGGGTCGTGAGCGTGTCAATTTCCGCAGGTTGCTCGGACACGACGCCTTCCAGCTTGAGCAGCAAGGCGCCGTCGCGAACCATCGCGGGGTTTGGACTTGCATTCAGCAACGCAAAAATAGCGGCGAAAAACAAAAGCATGAACAAAAGAACAAGGAGGTCTTTTAAACCAACCAAAATTTTCCAGCTAACACGTACGAACTGCATGTTATCAATATCCTAAAAGCCCGAGTGACTGATGTAGGCATTCCATCACAATATGCCACCATTGTTCGACAAAAAGCTTTGCATGGCAAGAATGACGATCGGTTCGCCGTATGCACCGCATGATATCGGAACAATAAATCTAGAAAAGGGCCGCTGTATTGAATCAGCGGCCCTTAAACATGGGTCAGCGGTCGGACGCCCGCTGCCGGAAGTTGCTTTCATGCCGTGAGCGGCATCGCTGATGTGCTCAGCGGCCGATCTCCCGAACGGAATTATCCGACCTCTTAACTGAACCATGAGACATCGGATCACCTCCTTTCGTTGAATGGAATTTGCGTGCTTCAAACATATATCTGCCCTCCGCAGGACTGAAATTGAATCAATCCGCAGTGTTAAACAAGTCTTGAATTATATTTTTTTTCGTTTAAGAATTGGGGTTCTGCGCGGCAATATATGCCGCTTCAAATCATCCTCGACAATCTTCAATAATGCGCGCAATTTCGGCCCATGATGGCAGGATAACGGGCTGCTGCCCATCTGCTTCGACCAATATCCGCCCGCGGCTAAAAGCCATGGCATCCAAAATCGGATCGTTCGTCATAATTTCTGCCGCAACATAAGCGTGCATTCCGCCAGTTAGCTGGGCGGGCAACTGCTTTGTCATTGACGACGTCCGTATGACCATATGCTGTGCCGGCGCCGATGCCTCTCGCGACAAAGTGACGCGCCGCGTCTGCATATCGCAACGCAAGCTAAGCATTGCCGTTCGACCCAGAACTCCGAACTGTCCAACTGAACCCCGGCTGTCGCGGCTATAGGTCCAATCCCCGGGCGTGAAAGGCCAGTCATTCCAATCACCCGTCAATGCAGGCGCTGGGGCCATTGCAGCAGCGCCCGGAGGCGCGGATACTGTCTTTGGCGCAGGTGGAGGGGGTGGCGAAACGCACGCGGCGAGCGCCAACATGGCGAAAAGGGTCAGGTGACGGGTTTGCATGATGTTGTCTTATGGCCAAATCCCCTTCGGTCCGCTAGCGTGTTGCGACATGGCGACCAAAAAAACACGACTGGATCAGATGATCGTTGATCGCGGCCTTGCCGAAAGCAAGACCCGCGCGCAGGCGCTGGTGATGGCTGGCCATGTCTATATTGGTGAAGCAAAAGCGCAAAAGCCAGGACAGCAAATCGCCGAGGATGCGGACATCAGCGTTCGAGGCAGCGACCACCCATGGGTCTCCCGCGGCGGTATCAAGCTCGCACATGCGCTTGAGGTCTTCGCGATCGATGTGACCGGCAATGTTGCAATCGACGTCGGTTCATCAACCGGTGGCTTTACCGATGTGCTGCTTACACATGGCGCGGCGCGCGTCTATGCTGTCGATAGCGGCACAAACCAGTTGGCGTGGAAGCTACGCCAAGACCCCCGGGTAATCGTCCATGAACAGACGAGCGCACGTATTTTAACCGAAGCGCATATACCAGAACCCGTCGACCTCATCGTATGCGATGCAAGCTTCATCGGGCTTGCCAAAGTGCTCGATCGGCCGCTCACTTTTGCAAAGACTGGGGCGCAGTTGATTGCGCTCATCAAGCCCCAGTTTGAGGCGGGCCGCGAAGAAGTTGGCAAAGGCGGTGTGGTCAGGGACCCAGACGTCCACGCACGCGTTTGCAACGAGATTAAAATGTGGTTGGTCGAAAAAAATTGGACAGTGCACGAACTCACCACCAGCCCCATCACCGGGCCGCAAGGCAATGTTGAATTTTTGGCATGGGCGCAGAATAACTTAGAACCCATCGTCAAACTACAGCACCTTGCTTAATCCTTGTACATGGCATTGACGCGCGCCGTGTAACGCTCGCGAATGATATGACGCCGGATTTTCATGCTCGGCGTCATTTCGCCATTCTCGATTGAAAACGGTTCATCGGTAAATTCGAACTGGCGTACCTTTTCAGTCACGGAGACGTCTGCGTTTACGCGGTCAACTGCAGAGCGCACAGCGGCGCGGAACTGCGGATTGGCTTGCAGCTCGGTAAAATCAAATTTAATGTCCTGCCCATGCGCCCATTCCACCGCCCATTCGGGGTCAGGGACGATCAGCCCGACAATATACGGGCGCTTGTCACCTGACACCATCGCTTGCAAAATCTCAGGCTGAAGCGTCAGCATACCCTCGATCTTTTGCGGTGCTATGTTGTCGCCCTTGTCATTTATGATCAGGTCTTTTTTGCGGTCCGTAATGGCAATTCGGCCGCGATGATCGATATGGCCGATATCGCCAGTGTGCAGCCATCCGTCTTTTATGACGCGGTCAGTTTCGGCCTTGTTGCGCCAATATCCCTTCATCACCAAAGGACCGCGCACCAAAATTTCACCATCCTCGGCAATTTTGACCTCAGTGTTTTTCAGCGGCGGACCAACAGTGTCCATCTTGATACCAGCTTTGGGCCGGTTGCAGCTGATAACCGGGCCGGACTCAGTCTGACCATAGCCTTGCAGCAAGGTAATGCCCAAGGACTGGAAAAACACGCCAATGTCGGGATTCAGCGGCGCGCCACCGGAAACCATCGCCTTCATTCGGCCACCAAAGCGACCTTGAATCTTTGGCTTGATTGTGCGCGATAAAAGCAAACGCATCGGCGCATCGCTTAGACGTTTGCGGCCGGAATAATCACGCTCGCCAATAGTGAGCGCCTTGTCGAGCAGATAGCTTGGAAACTTGCCCTGCTTCTCGACTGCCTTGATCATTCGCTGGCGCAACACCTCAAATAGCCGGGGAACGACAACCATGACCGTTGGTCGCGTCTCTTCTATGTTCAAGGCCAGCTTTTCCAACCCTTCGGCATAATAAATCTGCGCGCCGACCCCGATGGGGAGAAACTGCCCACCGCTATGTTCATAGGCATGTGACAAGGGCAGGAAGGACAAGAAAACCTCCTCTTCGTCGAGCCCAAAATCCTCGCGCAAAACCGCAGCGGCGCCATCGGCATTGTGCAAGATCGCGCCATGCTGCTGCATAACGCCACGCGGGGCACCGCCAGTACCGCTGGTGTAGATAATACACGCCAAATCATCGCGCGTTACCGAAGCCATGGCGGCTTCACTGGCACGCACATCTGCATCGGTGCCGTTCACCATGCTGGACCAGTGGTGCAACGACAACTGCCCATGTTGCATCGCTGGCTGCGGCTCCATGGTGATGATGAACTCGGCTTGCGACGACCGTAAGGCCGCCGGCATCAATGTCTTGGCCAGCTTTGCCGTAGACACGACAACCGCGCGCGCTTCGCTGTTGTCCAAGATATGCTGATGGTCGCGCTCGGTGTTGGTCACATATGTCGGCACGGTCACGCATCCTGCCGCCATTATGCCCAAATCCGCGATGCACCATTCGGGCCGGTTTTCGGAAACCAGCATGACGCGGTCGCCCTTTTCCAGACCCAGCTGACGCAGCGATTTTGCAAAAGCGGCAACTTGTCGGGCGACGTCCGACCAGCTGATGGATTGCCACGCACCATCATGCTTTGCCCATAAAAACGGGGCGTCACCACGATGTCGCGCACGTGCAAAAAACATCGTTACAAGGTTGGGGAAGCTGTCAAAATCGTCGAATTGCTCGGCAGCCACTATTCTCTCCTAAGGAACTCCATACGGCCCACTGTCCGACCTATATCTCATTATGCTAGCGCGCAAATGGGTTCGACGCAACGTGCCGTCGCTATCAACCGACATCCTCCGTAGGCGCTTCGTCAATTGACCTTGGCACGGTCACTTTTACCTTGCCATTGGCGTCTATAGTCGCCGACGTACCTTCACTGCGCGGGTCGGCAGCACCTGTCCAGCTATTACCAATACGCTGCGCACCATTGACCTTTGAACCCAGATCGACCGGACGAACCTTTTGTCCAAATTTACCAAGTCCGTCGGCCATGGCGGACAACATGCTATTCTGTTCAACCTCAAGGCCACCGCCGCCAAAATACATGTTCGGCAAATCAATCGCCTGTTGGAGGGGAAGGCCAAACTCAATTACACCAATCAGCGTCTTGGTGACATGCATGATAATGCGTTTGCCACCGGCTGAACCTAAGGCAAGCACGGCACGGCCGTCGCGATCAAACACGACCGTGGGCGCCATTGACGACAAAGGCCGTTTGCCCCCTACTACGCGGTTAGCCACCGGCGCCCCGTCCTTTTCGGGCGCAAAGGTGAAGTCGGTCAGTTCATTGTTCAGGAAAAAGCCGCCGGCCATCAATTGGCTGCCAAAGGGACCTTCAATCGTGGAGGTCATGTTGGCAATGTTTCCATTTTTGTCGACCGCCGTGAAGTGCGTCGTGCCAGCAACTTCGCTTGAAATAGCGGCCGTGCGTGGGGCGGCGCCGGGCGGGTTACCCGCAGGATAATCGGCACGTGCCTTTTCGGGGTCAATCAATGCAGAGCGCTCTTTGATATATTCAGGGTTCAGAAGCCCTGCGACCGGCACGTTTACAAACGCATCATCACCCAGATATTTTTCCCGGTCAGCATAAGCAAGCTGCATCGCTTGGCCAATCAAATACCAGCTTTGCGGACTGTCCTTGCCGATCGCGCTCAGGTCAAAGCGTTGCAGAGTGCCCAAGATCTGAAGCACAGTCGTGGCACCGGATGACGGCGGCGCCATGCCGCAAACTACATATACACGATAGGGTGCGCACACCGCTTGCTGTTCCTTGGCGCGATATTGCGCAAGATCAGTCATCGTCATGTCGCCGGGGCTAAGTTTGCTCGTGGTGACGGCATATACAATCTGGCTAGCGATCGGCCCGGTGTAAAACGCATCCGACCCTTTTTTGGCCAGCAGCGCCAAGGTTGCCGCAAGTTTGGGATTTTTAAACGTCATCCCTGCTTTTAAAGGCTTTCCATCCCGCCAATATGTCGTGCGCGCTTCATCAAAATTAGGCCAAAGCCCCTGAATAGCCGCCAAGCGCGATTCAAGCGTCTTGTTAACAATGAAACCCTTCTGCGAGAGCCGAATGGCGGGTTTGAATATCGTTGCCCAAGGCAGTTTGCCCCATTTTTGGTGCGCTTGCGCCATCAGCTGTACATTGCCAGGTACGCCAACAGACCGGCCACCCTGAAACGCCTCAAGAAAACCAAGCGGCTTGCCATTCGGCCCAACGAACCTGTCCGAAGTTGCTGCGGCTGGCGCAGTCTCGCGGCCATTGATCGTTGACAATATGCCCTTGGCATTATCCTGATACAGCAGGAAGCCGCCGCCACCAATGCCGCTGGATTGCGGTTCAACCACCGTCAGCGTTAGCATCATAGCCATAGCAGCGTCCGCAGCGGAGCCACCCTGGCGCAGCATCTCCATCCCCGCATCCGTGACGCGCGGGTCAGCCGACGACGTTACGCCTATATTTTCAGCGGCAACAGGCTGGGCAAAAAATACGGCCAACGCCGTGATCGCGAACAATGTTTTTTTCATAGGATCAACCTAGCCTCCTAACCTATGCAAAGCCAAGCGCGGATTTATCCATCGACGCCGACTGCGTCCGAAATATTGACAAAACCGTCGGCCTGCAAAAGCTTCTGCAGCTGTTTATTGATCCTGCGGGCGAGACCTGGACCTTGATATACAAGCGCGCTGTAAATTTGCACTAATGAAGCCCCGGCCCTGATGCGGGCATATGCGTCTTGCGCTGAGGCGATGCCGCCAACGCCAATGAGGCCGATTTGCCCACCACTTGCCTTGCGGAAGTCCACCAGACGTTGCTGCGCCATGTCGCGCAACGGCGCGCCTGAAAGGCCGCCTGCTTCTCCTGCGTAGCGGGACGCAAGCGCCGGACGTGCGATGGTCGTATTGGATATGATTAGGGCGGCAATACCGCGCGACATGGCGACGGTAACAATATCGTCGATATCGGCTGGCTGAAGGTCAGGGGCGACTTTTAAGAACACAGGCGTACCCTGGGCCCGCGCCGCCATCACTTGCGCCAGCAAATCATCCAGCGCAGCTTTATCTTGCAGCGCCCGAAGCCCCGGGGTGTTGGGCGAGCTAATATTTACGGTCAAATAATCCGCCAGCGGTTCCATATTGCGCACGCCAATGACATAATCGGCGATGCGGTCGGCGCTATCCTTGTTTGCCCCAATGTTTATACCAAGTGGTCCGATTAAAGCATCGTCCGGTATGTTGCGCAGACGGGCAATCGCCGCATCCTGCCCTGCATTGTTAAAACCCATTCGGTTGATGACCGCTTTATCCTCAACCAAACGGAACAAGCGTGGCTTTGGGTTGCCTTCTTGCGGCAGCGGCGTGAGCGTCCCTACTTCGGTAAAGCCAAAGCCAAGGCGCAATATTTCCACCGGAACTTGAGCATTTTTATCATAGCCGGGCGCAAGGCCCACAGGATTTGCAAAGCGCAAACCTGCAAAATTCTGAGCCAGCACATCACTTTTCGAACCGAGTGTTGGAATAGGCGCAAATTTCAGCGCAGTGATCGACAAATTATGTGCGGTTTCGGCGTCGGCCTTAAACAACAGCGGGTGTAAAAATTGGTAAAGCATTCAAGACTTATTCACGACTATCGCCCGACGTGCAACGCCCTGTGCACCGACGCACAAGACCATCTGAGGATATTTTGGCCGGAATTGTCAATTAAACTGAAATGTATTGATGAGTCCATATAATCAAATCTTTATAAGATATCATAACCGGATCATGCGACCCGAGGACTTTTCTGTCGAAAGACAAAGGTTCTTTTCCTTTAAAGACCCGCTTTACGGCGGGTCTTTTTTTATGCCTAATGCATGTGATGTTGCCTAAAACAACTGGCTCAAGATTCGGAAACGACCTCTTCCACCAAAGCCGCATCCTCGGTCTTATCGAACGCGGCATTAAGCGGGCTGGCTTTTCGCCTGCGCAGATTGGCGCGTAGCGCCGCGCGTAACCGCTCAGCCTTGATCCGCTCTTTATCCTCTGCATCTTTTGCCAATGCTGCTCTCCTTAAGGCCCTGTATACAACATGGGCGATGCCAAATCAGCAGCACCGGTGCAAGCCGCTTGACATTAAGCGCCAGCCTTCGCATAGCGCCGCACCTTCGGTATTGCTGCTGTAGCTCAGTGGTAGAGCGCGTCATTGGTAATGACGAGGTCGGGAGTTCAATCCTCCCCAGCAGCACCAGAGTTTCGCCCTTACCGTGAAACCGTCTCCTTCAGGAAGGCCCCAACTCAGCCTGCTGCGTGGGACTATCGTGGGCCATGCTTTGAGATATGGTCTGCAGCGCTTTCGGATTGCGGGGCGGCGCGAGCTTATGCAGAATTAGCGGCATATCTACGATATTTTTCGCAGCCTTGCTTATCTTTTCAGAAACAACTCGGCCATTGCATCAATAATCGCAACAGAATCGAGCCTATACTTAGCGTAAAGGTCGGGTAAATCACCGGTCTGGCCAAAACGGTCGGTGCCAAGCGGACTTACCCGCATGCCTTGGACGCTGCCGAGCCAAGACAGTGCGCCGGGCGAACCGTCAATCACGGTTACTATGCCCGCGTCAGGTGCCAGCACGGACAGGAGATCCTCTGCATGACAGGTTTGCGGGTTTTTGTCGGTCCAGCGCGCGGCTTTGCTTGCGGACCATTCACGATGCAGCACATCTGGTGATGTAACGTTCAGGACGCCTAAACCCGGAATATCATCCAGCAATTGATCGTACGCCGCCAGCACCTCAGGTGCGATGGCACCGGTAAATGCAATAGCCGCCTCAGCGCCTGTTGCCGGTCTACGCAACCAATATCCACCCTTAAGGGCATCCGCCTCCCAATCGGTGTTGGCCCGCTCCACTTGCGGCACCTGGCGTGTGCTCAATCGCAGATACACAGAGCTCCCGTCGGGCATTTGCAGATGTTCAAACGCCCAACGCATAAACAGGGCAACTTCATCGGCATAAGCGGGTTCGAAATAGGCCAGGCCCGGCTGCCCCATACCGATGAGTGGTGTGTTAATCGACTGGTGGACGCCCCCCTCTGGGCCCAAAGTCAAACCCGACGGCGTTCCGACCAGCAGAAAACGCGCATCCGAATAGCAACCATAATTCAGCGCATCCAGTCCGCGCGCGATGAACGGATCATAAACCGTACCCACCGGAATAAGGCGCGTACCAAAATGCGGTGCGGCAAGGCCAAGCGATGTCAGCAAAAGGAAGAAGTTATTTTCTGCGATGCCAAGTTCAATATGTTGGCCCGCGGCATGTGCGGCCCATTTTTGCGCCGACGGAATTTTGGCCTCGCGAAATAAATCGGCCACGTCGGACCTTCGAAATAGCCCGCGCTGGTTCACGAAACCACCCAGATTGGTTGTTTGCGTCACGTCGGGTGCAGTGGTTACAATCCGGTCGGCCAGTGCTTCGGAAGATTTGGCAAGATCAAGAAGTACGTGACCGAATGCCGCCTGCGTAGATTGCACGTCACCCGACGGTACCGCCAAACGGGCAGGCACCGGTATATAGTCCGCGACCGGTTCAGCCGGTTTGGCGGCAAGCACGCCGCTCCCAATGAAATTTTTGAGCTTCGCCGCCATATTACCGCCGAGGCCAGCAAATGGTTCCCATTCTTCCCCTGTTTCGATACCCATCGTGGTGCGAAGCTTACCAATCTGGGCCGGATTCATCATCCCCGAATGATTGTCCTTATGTCCAGCGAGCGGCAATCCATAGCCTTTGACCGTATATGCAATAAATAAGGTCGGTCGTTCATCGTCAGCGCTGTCAAAGGCATCCATCAATGACTCGATGCAATGGCCACCAAGGTTGGTCATCAACGCGGCCAGACCGTCGTCATCAAAACTATCGAGCAGTTTTTTTACATGCGGCTTGCCCCCAATGTCTGCATACAATCGCGCGCGCCACGCCGCACCGCCTTGATAGGTGAGCACCGCGAACTCGGCATTGGGACAATTTTCAATCCAGTCTTCAAGCGATTTTCCGCCAGGCCGGGCGAAAGCGGCGCGTTGCAGCTTGCCGTGCTTTAACGTGATTACCCGCCATCCCGTGGTTTCAAATATATCGTCAAAACGCCTAAACATGCGATCAGCAGTCGTGCTGTCAAGCGATTGGCGATTGTAATCGACCACCCACCAGCAGTTCCGAATGTCATGCTTATACCCTTCGATCAGACATTCGTAGATATTGCCTTCGTCAAGTTCGGCATCGCCCATCAACGATATCATGCGCCCTGCATTGGTTTCGTCTATCGAACCGTGCGCAATCAAATAGTCCTGAACTAAGCTGGAAAAGGCAGTGATTGCGACGCCCAACCCAACCGAGCCTGTCGAAAAATCGACCGGAATTTTGTCCTTGGTGCGCGACGGATAGCTTTGCGCGCCGCCGAGCGCACGAAACTGCTGCAATTGCGCAAGCGACTGGTTGCCAAGTAGATAATGGATGGCCTGAAGCACGGGCCCGGCATGCGGCTTGACTGAAACCTTGTCCTGCGGGCGAAGTGCGTGAAAATATAATGCGGCCATAATCGCAGTCATCGAAGCGCAACTGGCTTGATGCCCGCCGACCTTCAGCCCATCACGCTTGGGTCGGATATGGTTGGCGTTGTGCACAATCCACGACGAAAGCCAACGTAGCCTCGCGTCAAGCGTTTCGATTGCAGCTATTTTTTCTTCGCGCGTGTCTGCCACAATATTGGTCATTGTTTTTTTCGCTTCAGTGAAGGCTGCAGTCTAGCCAACGCACTTGAGCATGTCCTTGCGTATTATAGGGATATATGTCATTATTTTGATAGATTATGCCTAATTTTATAGATATATATAAACATTATGCCAAAAAATTTCATTGATACGATTGACCGCAAAATCATCGATTGTCTTCAATCGGATGGGCGCATGTCCAATCAGGAGCTGTCCGAACGGGTCGGCCTGTCGCCCAGTCCTTGCCTGCGGCGGGTTCGTCAGCTGGAGGCCGACGGCACCATATCACGCTATGTGGCTTTGGTTGATCCAGATAAAATGGGTATATCGGTCACGGCATTTGTGCGCGTGCGTTTGGATCAGCAGGATGATCGCCATCTGGAAGAATTCGAAACGGCGGTTGCCGGCTTTCCAGAAGTCATGGAATGTTACCTGATGACAGGTGAGGCAGATTATCAGCTGCGTATATTGGTCGCATCTCTGACCCAGTTTGAGGATTTTCTGCGCCACAGACTGACGCGCGTAAAGGGTGTCGCCAATGTGACTACAAGCTTTGCGTTAAGGCCCGTCATCTACAAAACGTCCGTTCCGACGCTGTTACCAAAGCAATGAGCGGGCAATTTTTCAACATGCGATATCCCCATAAAATTTTTCCGGACACAACAATCTTTTCAATCGAGAATGACAGCCTTTCAGTCGCATAAGCACCCAAACGAGTTGGTGGAGTGAAGTTATGAATTTGGAAAATGACCCCCTTGCCGCATTATGGATGCCGTTCACGGCAAACCGGGCTTTCAAGACCACCCCGCGTCAGCTTAAATCTGCCAAGGACATGCATTACACCAGCGATGATGGACGACAGATACTCGACGGCACGGCCGGACTTTGGGCGGTTAACGCTGGCCACTGCCGCGCCCCAATTGTTGAAGCTATCCAAAAATGTGCTGCGGAACTGGATTATGCTCCGCCGTTCCAGTTGGGACACCCGCTCGCGTTTGAACTGGCTTCCCGCATAGCGGCGCTGATGCCTGAAGGCCTAGACCGCATATTTTTTACCAATTCAGGTTCCGAATCGGTTGATACCGCACTTAAAATTGCGCTGGCTTACCAACGCGCGATTGGACAAGGCACCCGCACGCGCCTGATCGGGCGGGAACGCGGCTATAGTGGCGTTGGCTTTGGTGGCATTTCGGTTGGCGGCATCGTCAACAACCGTCGGCAATTTGGCAACTTGTTGACAGGCGTCGACCACCTTCCACACACCCATAATCTCGAGCATAACGCCTTTACGATGGGCCGGCCCGAATGGGGTGGACATTTGGCGGATAATCTTGAGGCTATCGTTGCGCTGCATGGCGCAGAGACCATTGCGGCTGTCATTGTAGAACCGATGGCTGGGTCAACGGGCGTCCTGGTTCCGCCCATCGGCTATCTCGAAAAGCTGCGCGAGATTACCCGCAAACACGGCATCCTTCTTATCTTTGACGAAGTGATCACCGGCTTTGGTCGTGTCGGCGGCGCAACGGCATCTGAAACGCTGGGCGTGACGCCCGATATCATAACAATGGCAAAGGGTCTGACGAATGCCGCAGTGCCCATGGGCGCTGTCGCCATTAGCCGCCATATCCACGACGGTGTTGTCGAAGGCGGCCCCGATGGCATCGAATTGTTCCACGGATATACATATTCGGGCCACCCCTTGGCCGCAGCAGCAGGCCTTGCGACTTTAGACCTCTACAAGTCGGAGGGTATCTTTGAGCATGCCAGCTCGCTTCACGGCTATTGGCAGGACGCGGTGCACAGCCTGAAAGGCAAGCGACACATAATCGACATCCGCAACATGGGAATCGTTGCGGCTATAGAGCTCGCGCCGCATTCCGACGGCGTTGGCAAAAGGGGCATGCAGCTATTCCACAAATGTTTTGACAATGGCCTGTTGGTCCGCGCCACTGGAGACATCATTGCCCTGTCGCCGCCACTCATTCTGCGAAAAACGCATATCGATGAGATTGTCGGGCGCATTGGTGAGTTGATCGAAACCGTCGACTAAAGCGACAAGACGATTTTTCCCACATGCTGCTTCGTCAAAAACGCCTCTTGGGCTTTAACGATGTCGGATATGTCATAGACCGCAGCGACAACCGGTTGGATTTCGTCACGCTCAATGTACGAAACGAGATTTGCGAACACGTCTGGCTCTAACACCGTGCAACCGATCAGCCGTAAGTCCTTGAGATACAGCGTCCGAAGATCAAGATCGACAATTGGTCCGGAAATAGCCCCCGAGACGCCATAGCGGCCGCCCCGTTTGAGGACATTCAAGATCTCGCCGAACTGCGGCCCACCGACGATATCGACGGCGGCATCAAAATGCTCCGGCCGAAACAAGGCGGCAAGGTCAGCATCGCGGGGAATAACCTGAGACGCACCAAGCGCGCGCACGCTCTCGGCCTTTGTATCCGACGCCATCGCAATGACTTCGGCGCCGCGCCGTTTTGCAAGTTGAACGGCAGCAGAGCCAACGCCGCCCGATGCCCCGGTAATCAGAACACGCTCGCCCGCCTGCACATTAATCCGCGTCAGGATGTTTTCGGCGGTGCCATAAGCACAAGGAAAACTTGCCAATTCAATGTCGGAAAGCCCCGATTCAACGCGGTGGGAATGCAGTGACGGGACGCAGGTGTAATCTGCAAACCCGCCATCGACTTCGGAACCGAAGTACAGAATGTCAAAACGGCTCGCCCCGTGAAAGACAGGTTCGACCAATACCCGCTCACCTATACGCGCGGGATTTATATTTTGGCCCACTGCCACAATATGCCCGCAGGCGTCTGCACCCTGTATACGCGGGAAATGAAAAGCCGCGCCTGACCAGCCATCGTCACCGGCGCCTTCTATACCCGATACCGCCCCCGCGTCCGTCGCCTCTGCAACCGATTTGGAATACCAACCGATACGCGTGTTGATATCAGTATTATTGACGCCTGCCGCAGCAACGCGGATCAAGACATCGTCCGCGCCCGGTTTTGGCACGGGCACGTCATCGCGAAAGTCGAGCCTGTCATAGCCGCCATGGCCGGTCAGCAGGACCGCGCGCATATTGGCGGCGATGGTCATTCGGCGCGTGCCAGCCCAAACTGGTTCAGATACCATTTCTGGAAGTTAAGCACGCTGCCTTCCTGTTCGGAATATCGACCAGGCCGATAACGGCTCGACATAATCCCTGCCTGATTGTTTTCAGTGATGACTTTGTCCTGCGTGGTCGTGGCGTGATAGCCCCAGATCATCTTTTCAATGTCAACTTCAGCCTCAGTCGCGCGGCCGTCAACCAGCCAAATCATCTCCACATCGGTCTCCAGTGCGCCGCGCGGCGTAAACAGGAACAATATTGCGAAATGATCGTCTGCAACAATCTGGCTAAATGGGCTGAAGCTTAAATGCATCCGCCCGCCATCTGCTGTCGTCCGTTTGCCCATCAGCGGTGCGGGCGCGGAGCCATCTTGTGTTTCCGAGGCCCAGCCATCCTTGTTCATCCGTTGCATCAGCAGGCGCAGGTGGCTGCTGTCGGCCGCGTCGTCAATATTACCGATTGGCCGGCCCGAAGCTGCGGCACTTGCCTCCCAAGCCTCTAACTTAGGTGTAAAGCTGGCGATCGCATCCGCTGGGCCAGAACTTGGTCCTGCGCCTACGGCGACGATCGATTCCGATGCGTGCATCGAGCAGAATTCCGGATGCGAAGGGACGCAATGATAACATTCAAAGAAATTCTCCACGACCAGCTTCCAGTTTGCAGTCGTTGGATAGCTGCCTGCATGCGCAATGCGTGCTTCGGCAAAGCCATGATATTCGAGAATTGCCCCCATGTCGCCGAAGGTCGCATCAAAATCAACGGGTTCATCCTCGTTCATATTGATGAAGATCAGGCCGTGGAACACGCGGATATGGCATGCGAACAGGCTGTTTTCCGCTTTGTCGAAATCTTCGGGCATAAGCCGCGCAGAAATCAAACGTCCATCAAGGCCGAAGGTCCATGCGTGATAGGGGCAGACCAAGCGCGGGGCATTGCCGCTTTCCGACTGACAAATGGTCGATCCACGATGGCGGCAGACGTTGAAGAAGGCGCGAACGCTATCTGCATTTTCGCGAATGACGATGATCTGTTCATTGCCAACACGAAACAGGAAATAATCACCCTTGTTCGGGATCCGAGACACATGGCCCGCAAGCAGCCATTTCTGGCTAATGATTTCGTCGAAATCAGCCTTGAACACCGTGTCACTGGCGTAAAATTCCTGATCAAAGCTATACCCTACCTGCGTGTTTGCGGCGAGCCGTTGCATGGTGGCATTCGGTGTTTCGGTCGTCATATTTTGATCCGGGCGTTTGAGGGGTCGTATAATGGTTTGAGCGATGCAGTCACCGGATAGCGGATACCGGCAATCTCGATCTCATAGTCATCAGCGCCAATTGATCCTACCACAGCACCATCAGCGGCATCGACATACCCAAGCCCGCATGCACCGCCGAGGGTATGCGCGTACATGCCAGAACGGATGTATCCAGCAATCCGGTCGCCCTGCCAAATGGGTTCATTATGGTAAAGCATCGGTTCGGATGACTTTAACAGAAACTGCACGAGGCGCTGCTTTAGGCCAGATTCTTTCTGTGCAACCAAAGCGTCACGGCCAATGAAGCCGCCAAACTTGTCCATCTTTACCGCAAAGCCCAAGCCAGCCTCCAGCGGCGTATCCTCGTCGGTGATATCATGGCCCCAATGGCGATAAGCCTTTTCCATGCGCAGCGCATTGAGCGCATGGTAGCCGCAATGCTTCAGGCCGAATGCCGCGCCCGCAGCGACTATCTCGTCATATACGCCGGTCATGAATTCGGTCGGGATATACAATTCCCAACCCAGTTCCCCGACATATGTGATCCGCGATGCGCGAACGACGGCATAGCCAAGCTCGATTTCTTGCGACGTGGCAAATGGAAACGCCTCGTGCGACAAATCATTGGGGCAAATCGACTGAAGCAATTCGCGCGAATTCGGTCCCATGATGGAAATAACACCCATGCCTGACGATACGTTGGTCAAGACCGCATGCGCGTCATCGGGGGTATGGCGTTTCAGCCAATTGAAATCCTTAATCTCGGTCTCGGCCCCTGTGACGATCAAATAGGCGGTTTCTGACAAGCGCGTGACGGTCAAATCGGCTTCAATCCCGCCTTTTTCATTCAACCATTGGGTATAGACCAGCTTGCCCGGCGCAACATCAACATCATTAGCGCAAACGCGGTTGAGAACAGCCATGGCATCACGGCCTTCAAGACGGAATTTGGCGAATGAGCTTTGGTCAAACAAGCCAACAGCTTCCCGCACAGCTTTGCATTCTGCGGCATTGGCTTCAAACCAGTTCTGGCGGCCATAGCTATATTCATATTTTGGCGTGCTGCCGGCTTCGCCATACCAATTGGGTCGCTCCCAACCATAAGCTTCCCCGTGACACGCGCCTGCCGCAACCAGCCGGTCGTGGATCGCAGAGCGCCGGACACCGCGCGCGGTTTCATATTGCTTAAACGGATAATGCGTTGCGTACAAAAGCCCGAGGCTCTCGGTGACGCGTTCCCGCAAATATTTCCGGTTAATCTGGAAAGGCATGTTGCGACGAATATCGACAGTCCACAAGTCTGCTGGCGGAATACAATCGCGGATCCAGTCGGCCATAACCTTGCCCACGCCACCCGCAGATTGCAGGCCAATGGAATTGAGGCCAGCCGCGACAAAGCAACCTTTTAATTCAGCGCTCTCGCCAAGATGATAGCGCACGTCTGGCGTGAAGCTCTCGGGGCCGCAGAAGAATTTTTGAATCCCTGCCTTTTCAAGCGCCGGCACACGGCGCATCGCATCCAGCAAAAGCGGTTCGAAATGTTCGAAGCTGCCTGCGATTTCGTCAAAACAGAAATCTTCCGAAATTCCGTCCATACCCCATGGTCGGGCATTAGGTTCAAATGCGCCCACAAGCAGTTTGCCCGCGTCATATTTATAATAGCCGCAATAATCATAATCGCGCAGCACGGGGAGTGTGTTGTCGATCCCCTCGACACCTTCAAACAGCACGTAATAATGTTCGCACGCGTGCAATGGCGCAGCCACGCCCACGCTGGCTGCTAAATCGCGAGTCCACATCCCACCGCAAATCACGACATAGTCGGCGTCAATCGAACCTTCCGCAGTATCAACACCGGTCACACGGTCACCATTGTGCCGGATTTTTGTGACCTTTGTGTTTTCAAAGATTTTTGCGCCGCCTGTGCGCGCGCCCTTGGCTAGCGCCTGCGTGATATCAACCGCATTGGCATAGCCATCGCTCGGGATGTGGATTCCGCCTACAACGTCATCGACATTGACGATATTCGCTAGGTCTTTGATTTCTTCCGGCGTCACGACATGAACCGGCAAGTCAAACACCTTGGCCATTGATGCGCTGCGCTTCAATTCCTCAAACCGCTCGAGATTGGTTGCCATTGAGATGGAACCGCACTGGCGGTAGCCGGTGGCCTGGCCGGTCTCAGCCTCAAGCCCACGATACAGTTCACCCGTATATTTGGCGAGCTTGGTCATGTTGATAGACGGCCGCAGCTGCCCCACAAGCCCTGCCGCGTGCCATGTTGTTCCGCTGGTTAACTGCTTGCGTTCCAACAGGACAACATCGTCCCAACCAATCTTGGTCAAATGATAGGCAATCGAGCAGCCAATGACCCCGCCACCGATGATGACGACTTTTGCTTTTTTGGGAAGTTCCGCCACGGTAATTAGACCTTCATCTTCGCGTTGTCGGCATCATAAGCCGGGTGCTCCAAAACCGTTCCAACACGGCGTTCGCCTTGAAGCATGATATCAAAACTTGACCCCGGCGTCGCATTCTCAAGCGGCACACAGGCAAAGAAAAGGCTTTTGCCGACACGGTGGCCATAACCACCCGACGTCGTGAGGCCAATGCAGTGGTCGCCGATCAAACATGGTTCAGCGCCGCGCACATCGACATTGGTTGCGTCCACCTCGCCATAGACAATGCGGAAACGGTCAGGTGCATCCAGCGTAGCCTGCTTGCCGACAAAATCGTCTTTTTTGAAATTGATGAAGCGCGGCATGTCGGCTTCGATCATCGTAAGCTCGTTCGTAAGTTCCGAGCCCCATGCCTTGTAGCCTTTCTCGACCCGCATCGTATTGGCGGCGTAAAGCCCATAATTGACGATGCCATATTCCTGCCCAGCGTCCCAAACGGCATTATACAATGCCGCAAGATCGCCGATCGCAGGATGCAGTTCCCATCCGAGCTCACCCGCATAAGAAACCCGAAGTGCGCGCATTTTTATGCCGGCAATCATGATCTCTTGACCACTGAGCCAGCGGAAACCTTCATTACCAAGGTCTGCATTCGTTAGTTTTGCCAGCACATCGCGCGAGCGAGGGCCGTTCATCACCAAAACGCCAAGGTCCATCGTCAAATTGCGGATGGTTACATCCTCATGCGGCAATTTGCTATGGATCAGCAAGTCCCAGTCGCGCTGTTCGGCGGCCGCAGCAGACAGACAATAAAAATTGTCATCGGCAAAGCGTGTGACCGTCATTTCACCGTAAATGCGACCCTGAACCGACAATGGATGGACCAAGCCGATGCCGCCCAATTTCTTTGGCATACGGTTTGCACAAATACGGTTGAGGAAGGCCTCCGCGTCGGGGCCACACACATCATATTTCGCAAAGCCGGAGAGATCGAGCACACCGACGCGTTCGGCAACAGCCTTCACCTCGGCGGCAACTGCTGCAAAGCTGTTGGTCCGGTTATAGCCGCCTTCTTCTTCAGCGCCGTCGAGTGCAAAATATTTGGGCCGCTCCCAGCCATAGGTTTCGCCATAAACGGCGCCGGCGGAAAGCAGCTGGCCGTAAAGCGCGCTCGTTTTTTGTGGACGACCATCGGGCTCCTCTTCACCAGGAAGCCGCGTCGTAAACGTCATCCGGTAATCTAGGAAAACCTTATCACGGCTGTAGTTTTCGTCTGCATATGGGCCGTAACGCCGCGGATCGAATTCGGTCATATTGATGTCGGCATCACCGAACACCATCCATTGCGCCATATATTTGCCAGCGCCGCCACCTTGCGCAATACCAAAGCTGGTACCGCAACAATGCCAGAAGTTTTTAAGGCCTATAGCTGGTCCTAACAACGGTCCGCCATCGGGCGTATGCGGGATAGCGCCATTTACGAAGCGCCGCAGGCCGACCTCACCAAACATAGGCATCCGCTCAATCGCGCGTTCGAGCCACGGGGCGATCCGCTCCAGATCTTCTGGAAACAGCTCGCTGGTGGAATCCCACTCGGGGTGCCCGCCGCGCGGAGCCCATGCCTCCGCCAAGCCGGTGTTCTCATATACGCCGATTAGTCCGCTCTTTTGTTCCTGACGGAAATAGCCGGAAACATGCGGGCAGCGCATAACGGGGATTTCTTCTTCGCGGTCCTTGAACGCAGGAATGGGATCGGTGACGACATAATGATGCTCCATATTGGTCACCGGAATGTCGATGCCTGCCATTTGCGCGATTTGCCTCGCATAGCAGCCGGCCGCGTTTACAACGATTTCCGCGCGAATCGTGCCTTTTTCGGTCTCAACATCCCATTCGCCTGATGGCAATTGGGTCAGGGCGGTCACGCGGTTTTTGCGCACGATCTTCGCGCCCATATTCTTTGCACCAATGGCAAGCGCATTGCAGATGCCCGATGGGTCAGCATGTCCGTCTTCCGTGGTCCGCGCGCCGGCGATGACACCATCAAGTGTCATGAACGGGTTGTGCCGGAGAATTTCCTCAGGCGGGATAATCTCCATTTCAAAGCCGATGATCTTCGAAAAGCCTTCAATATAGCGCATCCACGCGAGTTCGCGTTCGTTCGTCGCAAGACGGATGCCGCCCGATTTATGCCAGCTTACATATTGCCCTGTAAGCCCCTCAAGCCGCGGGTAGAGCTCATTGCTATACGCGTGCATCTTGGCGAGATTATAGCTTCCGGTGATGTTTGGACATTGCCCGGCGGCGTGCCAGGTGGAGCCGGATGTGAGCTCGTCCTTTTCAATCAACAGACAGTCGGTCCAGCCAAGCTCTGCGAGATGGTAGAGCAACGATGCCCCCATTATGCCGCCACCAATAATAACAACCCGCGCCGATGTTTGCATGATAGCTGTGCTCCTTAAGGCTTTAAAACGATGGAACCTTAGGGCGGGTTTGAGGTCGGACACAAATGGGGAATATGACGGGACTGGTTAAAAAAATTTTTGAGTCCTAATCGCTAGTGGATGTAAGGAACTCGGTGTAAATTCATATCATGAAAGTTCAGCTATGCGGGTTGCGTTGATTACAGGTGCGGCACAAGGCGTCGGTTTTGCGACGGCGAAGATGTTTGCTGACACAGGATATCATGTCGTCATGACCGATGTGCAGCCGCTTGATGCGCAAATCGCTATATTGGAAGAAGGCGGCGGGCGTGTCTCCGCGCTGTCCGGTGATATTTCGTCTGAGGCTTTTGTCATCGAATTGGCCAAAAAAATCGCACATGAGCACCAAGCAGCGGATGTGCTCGTCAATAATGCCGGCATCAGCATGATATCCCCCGCCGAAGACACCAGTATCGAACAATGGCAGCGTGTAATCAACGTTAACCTGACTGGTCCGTTTCTACTGTGCCGAGAAATTGGTAAGCAAATGCTTGCGCGTCAGCGCGGCAATATTGTCAACGTTGCCTCAATTGCCGGCCTTCATGGCGTGATCGACCGTTCAGCCTATAATGCATCCAAGCATGGGTTGGTCGGTTTGACCCGGACCCTTGCCGCAGAATGGGGCAGTCGCGGTGTCCGTGTAAACGCCGTATGCCCCGGTTGGATTAAAACCGAGATGGACGAAGCAGACCAAGGTTCAGGTGCGTATTCCGATTCCGATATCATCAACCGCGTGCCTATGGGCCGTTTTGCGAAACCGGAGGATGTTGCGCGGGCGATCGCATTTCTTGCGCATGAAGACAGCTTCATCAACGGCGTGAGCTTACCCGTCGATGGTGGATGGATTGCCGATGCCAGCTGGGATGCCCTTCGTGTAAAAAAACGGTAAGGCTACTGCGCGGCCTTGCACCAATGAGCAGGTCATATTATGCAACTTTGGACCGTCACAGCATAGTCACAGTTATGATCTAAGCACAAGCTGTCTGAGATATTGTCTTAATAGCGAAGCGAAGCCCAATGACGACTATTTCTATCTCTTTTCCCAAGGTCGGTTCGCAAGCGTATCTTCTTTGCGCGATGCGCATATTGTGGATAGCGATGCCATTAGCAATATTATTGCCGCTTCACCTTCTATGGCTCCTTCTGAAACTACCTTCGCCTTGGGCTATGCTGTTCCTGCGCATTTGCGCACGCGCTCTGGGCGCGCGCGTCACAGTTTATGGCAAACCATTGCGCAGAGATGTATTTTTCGTCGCCAACCATATTTCATGGCACGACATTCCGATTTTAGCCGGGATCACTGGATCTGCTTTTGTGGCACAGGACGGCGTTCGGGATTGGCCAGTGATTGGCTGGCTCGCAAAGTTAAATCGCACGATTTTCATCAGCCGCTCTGAAAAACAAAATGTCGCACAGCAAGTGGCTGAGCTGCGTGAAGCGATTGCAGAGAATTGGTCAGTCACGCTTTTTCCCGAAGGCACGACATCCGATGGCCGTGGGCTATTGCCGTTTAAACAATCGCTGTTTGCCACACTCGCGCCCCCACCCAAACCGATGATGATTCAGCCTGTCTATTTGGATTTTGGCATTGACGGACCCGATATCGCATGGCTGGGCGAGGAAACTGGCTGGGAAAGCGCTTGGCGCGCATTTACACGGCCCGGAAGCTACGACGTTGGTGTGCATTTCCTTGAACCATTTGATCCAGGCGCCCTTGCGGATCGCAAAATCGTGTGCGCACTTGCCCGTTCTCGAATTGCGGCAGCGCTGTCATCCAAGCTTGGATATAGCGTCACTTGAATTAGGTGGTCGCTCTTTACCCAATAGCGCATAGTAAAATAATTCACCCAATTGGCCAAATTTTTCAATTGTAGCGGCGCGCCGACGGCGCTCTAACTTTTCCCAATTGGCGGACAACGCCTATCGGAAATAGACTGGTTGCAATCATGAAAATCGGATTTATCGGCCTTGGCAATGTCGGCGGAAAGCTTGCGGGTAGCTTGATACGCAATGGCCATGAAGTGACTGTCCGCGACCTAGATGATGCTCTTGTTGCAGAATATGTGGCGCGCGGTGCATCTTCGGCCGCCTCTCCGAAAGAATTGGGCGAAGCTGTAGATCTTATCATCACCTGCCTTCCTTCTCCTGCCGCCAGTTCAGCTGTTGCCGAGGGCGAAGATGGCTTTCTGCAGGTCATGCGCCAGGGGCAGGTATGGCTTGAAATGAGCACCACCGATTATAGTGAAATCATCCGGCTTGGGGCCCTGGTCGAGGCGCGCGGCGCCATGTTTATGGAATGCCCTGTTTCCGGCGGCTGTCACCGCGCCGATACTGGCAATATCGCAATTTTTGCCGGCGGCCCGCGCGCTGCGTTCGAATTTGTTCTGCCGGTTTTGACAACAATGGGACGTCGTATATTGCACACAGGCGATCTGGGAACCGCGTCGCAATTGAAAGTGATGACCAATTATCTCTGCACAGTGCATCTGGTTGCGCTGGCTGAGGCGCTGACAACGTGCAAAGCCATCGGGCTTGATATGAATACAACATATGAGGCTATCCGCATTTCATCGGGCAACAGCTTTGTCCACGAAACTGAAAGCCAGGTCATTCTCAACGGAAGCCGCGACATTAACTTCACCATGGATCTGGTCAGCAAAGATGTCGGCCTGTTCAACAAAATTGCCCACGCCGCCAATGTCCCCGTCGAACTGTCGCCGTTAATCGTTAAAATCTTCAAAGAGGGCGAAGAGGCCTTCGGTTCTCGCGAATTTTCACCAAACATTATCCGCCGTTACGAAGAACCACTGGGCATCAAAGTTTTGGGCACTGGCTTTCCGGCCGATATGGTGGACGATGAACCCGAAGAGCGCGGCTATGAGGTGGTTCCGAAACGCTAATCCGCCACGACCTATCGGCTATTTTCCACATTCTTGAACACCCAATCCATGAAAGTTCGGATCCGCAGATTTTCTTTCATATCTTTGCGGCAGATGAGCCCCCACGCACCCGGACATACGGCCTTATGGGCGATAGGTTGAACCAGCCGACCGGCCGCTAGGTCCTGATCAACAAAAGGACCGTTAACTAAAGCTATCCCTTCGCCATTGAGCGCCATTTCGAGCGCAACGGCCAAGGTATCGACCATAAGATAGGGAGCCGATGGTTCAAACGGCGCACCTGCCGAAGCAAACCAAGTTTCCCAATTTTGCACTTCGGTATAAATAGCAACCAGAGGCTTGGTCATCAAACCTTCAGGGGATGGATTTTGCCCCATCGCAGCGGCCACTTCCGGGCTGCACACGGGAAATAGCGCATATTCATACAGCGGCATCCAATAAAACTTCGCTGGATCAGGTTCAGCTTCACAATAGACCAGACCGACATCGGCGTGGACATCATCAAACTCCCATTCGACCGCGCATGTATTCAGTGAGAGTTTGACTTCGGGGTGATCCGCCAAAAACTGCGGCACCCGCTTGGCAAGCCAGCGAATTGAAGCTGTTACATAGGTTTGCACACGCAGTGGCTTGTCGAGTGCGTTGCGGTGCACTTCCTCGACGCCTTCGAGTAAGGATTCAAACGCAGCGCGTACATACGGATAGAGCACTTTGCCCTCTTCCGTCGAAACGATGTGCCGCCCTTCCTGTACAAACAAGGTTACGCCAAGGGCATCTTCAACAAGTTGAACCTGATGGCTGACTGCAGGGTGCGTCAGACACAATTCGTCTGCTGCGTCGCGGATACTTTGGTGCCGCGTTGCCGCTTCAAAGCCCTTAAGTGCTTTCAGAGGCGGTAATTGTTTAAGGTCAATCTTTGGATGCATCGCGTCACTCCCCAGATTCGCGCTATGGCATGGGGTTAGCACAGTCAAAAAGAACTGGTAAATAAAATTAACGCGTGCTTTTTGCGTCTTCCAAGATCATTGCCGCGCCTTTTTCGGCAACCATGACAGTAGGCGCGTTTGTATTTCCCGAAGTGATTGTCGGGAACACCGAGGCGTCTACAACCCGCAAACCCTCGATACCATGAACGCGCAAGCGGGCATCGACCACCGAACTGACGGGATCTGTCCCCATCATGCAGGTACTTGTTGGGTGATACACCGTGTCGGCACGGGCGCGGAAATCGGCCAGCAAAGCTTCGTCGCCATCCACATGTGTTCCGGGAACAAGTTCCTCGGTTATGATATCTGCAAGCGGCTTAGTAGATGCGATCTCACGCAATATCCGGTTGCCAGCCAACACATCATCAATGTCCGATTGCGTCGCCAGATAGTTCGGATGAATGGCCGGATATTGCGAAGGGTCTGGGCTGGTCAGTTCAATATGCCCTCGGCTGGTCGGACGGCAGGGGTTGTGCGACAGCAAAAACGCCGAAAATGGATCGGGGTTCAGAAGCTTTCGTTCCGACAAGGGGGTCTTCGTGTAACTGACCGGACTAAAATACAGTTGGAGATTAGGGTGCGCTTTAGTCGCGTCGCTTCGCACAAAACCACCGCTTTGATTGACGCTCAGCGACAGCGGCCCTGCCCGGTCAGCAATGTAGCGCAAACCGGCCCGCAGCTTGCCTAAAAACGGGTGAAGGACATCGTTCAACGTTGCTGTGCGCACTTTGTAAAAATAGGACACCGCAATATGGTCCTGCAAATTACGGCCCACCGCTTTTGCATCGACCAGCGTTTCGATGCCGACATTTTTCAAATGGCTTGCATCGCCGATACCGGAGAGCATCAACAGTTGTGGAGAGTTAATTGCGCCTCCTGCTAGGATCACTTCGCGCCGTGCCTTCGCCTCTACGCTTGCGCCCTTAGACGTGTACGCAACACCGACTGCGCGCCGTCCCTCAAACAATATGCGCGTTGCCTGCGCCCGGGTTTGGAGTTTCAGCGTCTTACGCTTTCGCGCCGGATGCAGAAACGCGTTCGCAGTTGATGCACGCCAACCGCCACGCGTGTTGATTTGATAATAGCCTACGCCCTCTGGCTTACAGCCGTTGAAATCGCTGCTGGCTGGAAAGCCCAACGTCTGCGCGGCTTCAATAAAGCTGCGGCAAATGGGATGGGCAAAGGGTGAGGCATCGGTAACATGTTGTGGCCCGCCTTGGCCATGATGCGCGCTGTGCCAGTCGAAATCCTCTGACTTTTTGAAATAGGGCAGCACATCGTCCCATCCCCAACCATTGTTACCCAAGGCTTTCCAATCATCGAAATCGTGCGGCTGGCCCCGAACATAGACCATCGCATTGATTGAACCTGACCCACCGATCACCTTTCCACGCGGCCAATAGCTCTGCCTTCCACCCAGCGCCTCAACCGGCTCGGTATCGTACATCCAGTTAATCCGCTTATCAAAAAAGGTGCGGCCATAGCCAATGGGCATTTGAATCCAAATTGACCGATCGCTTCCCCCAGCTTCCAGCAACAAGACGCTGTATTTGCCGTCTTCAGTCAGGCGGTTGGCCAGCACACAACCCGCCGTGCCTGCGCCGACGATAATATAGTCGAATTCCTCGGTCACTGGACGGGGTGCTGCGTCATTTCGAGATGAAGCATATTGCCGGTATATGGATTGGCACGCGCAACATCTTCGTTTAATTCCACGCCCAACCCCGGCTCGGTCGATGGAATGACATGCCCCTCTTCAAAACGGATGGGCGATTTCAAAATTTCAGTGTGAAAACCACCCCAACTCTCAATGCTTTCAAGAATGAGGAAGTTTGGTGAACAGGTTGCAATCTGGATATTGGCCGCGCCAACCACGGGACCGCAGTAAAGATGCGGCGCGATCTGGACATGATCAACCTCAGCCATGGCAGCAATTTTTTTGGCTTCCAATATACCACCCACACGGCCCAGATTCATTTGGAGGATCGCCGCCGCGCCCGCGCGCAACAGCCGTGCGAAATCATATTTTGTCGTCAATCGTTCACCCGTTGCAATGGGAATAGACGTTGCCCTTGCAACCTTGGCCATTTCATCGGGCGCATCGGGCGGCACAGGCTCTTCCAGCCAAAGCGGATCATATGGCTCAAGCCGTTTGGCCAGCCGGATCGCCCCTGCTGCTGTCATCTGCCCATGCGTTCCAAACAGCAAATCTGCTTTCATCCCGACAGCCTCACGCAAGGATTTTGCAAACCGCGCGCATAGGTCAAGCGCTTCCAACGACAATTGGCGTCCATCAAATGCGGAATACGGACCGGCAGGGTCAAACTTCAGCGCGGTGAAGCCTTGGGCCAGATATTCCGCCGATCGTTCTGCCGCAAGATCGGGATCGTGATACACATCTTTTGTGTCGCCGGCTCGCGGGTAGATGTACGTGTACGCACGTAAGCGTTCGTGCACTTGCCCACCAAGCAACTTGTACACCGGCTTATTTGCTTCTTTGCCGATGATGTCCCAGCACGCCATTTCGATCGCCGACAAAACGCCCATCAATGTCAAATCAGGATGCTGGGTGAAGCCGCTTGAATATACCCGACGCCACATCGTTTCGATATCGTGAGGATCATTGCCTGCGACATAACGCGCAAATACATCCTCAATCATCTTGGCAACAAGGTGTGGTTCAAACGGCACACAATATGCCTCGCCGATACCTGACACACCGCTGTCGGTCGTTATCTTGACGAAGACAAAATAGCGTCCGCCAAAATGCGGCGGCGGGTTGCCTACGACGAAGGTTTCGATGTCGGTCAGCTTCATACTGGGCGGAACCCGCTGATCGATTTGATCTCCAGAAAATCACGTACGCCAAACTCGCCATATTCGCGGCCATTGCCCGACTGTTTGTAGCCGCCAAACGGCGCCATATAGTCTTGGCTAGTGCCATTAATGCTTACACCGCCCGCCCGCATGAGCCGCGATACCCGGCGGGCGCGATCCATATCGCCGGTCTGCACATAGGCATAGAGGCCATAAGGCGAGTCATTGGCGATGGCGATGGCATCGGCTTCATCCTTAAACGGAATCAGAACCAGCACCGGCCCAAACACTTCTTCTTGCGCAATGCGCATCTTATTATGGACGCCAGCAAAAACTGTGGGTTTCACATAATAGCCGCGATCAAAGCCGTCGGCACGACCGGTACCGCCCGCAACAAGCTGAGCGCCTTCATCGATTCCAACCTGAATCAGGCCTTGGATCTTGTCATAATGTGCCTTGCTGACCACCGGGCCATAATGTGGCCCCTTTTCCTTCGGGTCGCCAAGCTGAGCGGCTTTCGCTGCGCGCGCAGCAATTGCAACTGCCGCGTCATAAACCGATTGCTCGACAAGCATACGCGTCGGCGCGTTGCAGGACTGGCCAGTGTTCCCATAGCAATGCAGAACGCCGCGTGTCACCGCTGCTTCCAGATCGCTGTCGGCAAAAACAATATTGGCCGATTTACCACCCAGTTCCTGCGCAACACGCTTGACTGTATCCGCGGCATTTTTGGCAATCTGCACACCCGCACGCGTTGAACCGGTGAAGGAGATCATGTCGACTTCCGCATGGCTGGTCAGTGCATCACCAACAGATACGCCCGTACCATGGATCATGTTGAACACGCCTTTGGGGAAACCGGCCTCATGGACCATTTCGGCAAATAACTGCGCCGACAAAGGGGCCATCTCGCTGGGTTTCAAAACCATCGTGCAGCCTGTAATCAGAGCTGGCCCGACTTTACACACGATCTGATTTATCGGCCAGTTCCACGGCGTAATAAGTACGCAGACGCCGATAGGCTCATGCACAACAATGCCATCCACGCCGACATTATATTCCCACGTCATTTCGCGTACGGCCTTCACCGTCGCGCGCAAATGCCCGGGGCCACTTTCGGCCTGCGCATCGTGGGACAAATCATACGGCGCGCCCATCTCGGTCGAAATAGCGGTCACCATCTCATCATAACGCCGTTCAAAGGTGGTGATCAGCTTTTCAACCAACGCGATCCGATGCTCAAGCGAAGTAGCCGCGTAGGCGTCAAAAGCAGCGCGCGCTGCTGTCACGGCCAAATCGACATCGTCACGCCCGCAAACAGCAACGACGGCGCAAACTTCCTCGGTCGCCGGATTTACGGCATCTACAGTCGTGGTCGAGGTCGCGGGGAGTACCCATTCGCCGTTAATATAGGATTTTAGCGGCAAATTAGACATATCCAATGGCTCTCTTTTGATCTTCAATAATGTATTTTTCGGCGCGCCAATAATGCCACGCGGCCCACAAGCCAGTTGGTGCGAGAATGAGTTGCGCGAGACGCAAAGAATCCGCATTCCCGCCACCCACAGCGTCAAAAAAGTCGCTTAGGCTGCCAACAATTGTGGGCGCAACGATAAGGTTCAGAACATTGGCGATAACCAACGATATGGCTACCGCCATGGCCCGCATTTTCGGTGCAGCCAAGTTCTGGCAAAGTGCAAATGCTGGGCCAATATAGAAATAGATTGCCGGAATGAACAGCCACCACATCACCTGCGCCACACCCAGATCCCGTGTATAATAAGCAAGAAACGACGGGACAGTAGCCAATGCCGTTACCACAGCCAAAAGCCGGGCAATTTTACGTGGGTCGGTATAGGTAGGACGCGCCACAACCCATGCCGTCAACAAAGACGCACCAATACCGCCAACAAGGTAAATCCAGCCCAGCATGCCGCCGGCTTCGCCTTCGTCCATGCCGTAGGTGCGTTGCAGGAACAACGGCGTGAACCACATCAATCCCCAACCCCAAAAAGCTGACAGCCCGCTGCCCATCATCGCATGCACGGCTGATTTTTGTGACCACAGGAACTTCATCGTTTCCATGATTGTGGGTGCTTTATCTTCCTTCACCACGTCAAGGCGCCCACGCTTGGGTTCCTTAATCGTTACCATGATGATCAGCGCCAAAATGATACCGGGCACGCCCAGCACAAAGAATGCGGCGCGCCAGCCATGAACTGTAGAGACGAGGCCCGCGATGTCCGAACCAAGCCAGGCCCCGATCGGGGCGCCAAGTGCAAACACGGTCATAGCCATAGAGCGCCGGTCGGCGGGAAAGTAGTCAGCGATAATGGAATTGCAAGCCGGCGTGCCTCCAGCCTCACCGATACCAACGCCCACACGGGCCAAAAGCAAGTCTAAATAGCCGCGCGTGTACCCCGTAATCGCTGTCATAAATGACCAAACGGCAACCGACGCGGCCAGAAGGTTGCGGCGGTTCGTGCGATCACACAGCCATGACAATGGAATTCCCATTATCACATAGAAAAGCGCGAGCGGCAGACCAAGCCATGCCGTTTCCGTGTCACTCAACTTTAACTCTTTACTGATGGGTCCAAGCAGCGTGGACAGAACATACCGGTCCGCGATACTGATCGTGTACACCAGCATCATGATGATCAGGACATACCAACGCTGGCCCAGCGAGGAGACTTCATCGGCATTTACCGGCGCGTTCGGAGCATTGCTTGCCATATTCATTCCCCTCAGGTTGCGGCCAGTTCTGGGCCCAATACATCACGCAACGGGTCGAGATAGGAAGAGAAATTCTCCCATTGATCGACACCGCTTTTAAAAATGGGTTGTCGCACCTGTTCCGAGCTCGCAGTGCGGACCGCGCGCTCATTCTGGTGGAAATTGAGGCATGCCTCTTCAAAAGGTAGACCGCAATGGTCGAGCAGTCGACGAACCTGTGTTTCCAAGTCCGCAACGACGTCCTCATAGCGGACGCGCAAAATCTTGCCGGGCAAAACAGTGTCCCAGTGGTCCATTAGTCGCACATAGTCCGAATAATATTGGCCGATTTCTTGAAGCCCATAGGTGAATTCCTGACCTTCAGCGAACAGCTGTTTAAAACCACTGAAACAGCAACCCATGGCCCCACGCCGCGCATCAATGATCTTTGCATTCGGCAAGATCATGTGAATGAGACCAATGTGACGGAAGTTATTGGGCATTTTATCGATGAAAAAGGGCGAGCCACCCTTGCGGTATATCTGCGTGTCGCGGATAAACTCCTCGCCAAAGCGGGTAACATCTTCATGCGTCAAATCCGCTAAGCTGCCGGGATATTCTGGTTCCTCACCAACAACGCGCCGCCGGTCAAGCCGAAAGGCCAAGGCAAAAATATTCGGCAGCTCCATCGTGCCTTCGACCTGACTGTGCGATGCCAGAATTTGTTCTAGCAAGGTGGAGCCCGCGCGGGGCAGCCCAACAATGAAAATCGGGTCAGGCGCGGGACAGCCTGCGCCTGAAAAACGGTTCAGGAGATCCGTCGACACCAGTTCACGCTGCAGCCGCATTTCGTTGGTCAGCCTTGCGGGATTATACTTAAGTTCCTCTCGCTTCAGGCGGTTGCCTAGCTCGTAATATTCGAACGACGCGCCATAGTCACCGCGATCCTCCAGCGCTTTCCCCAAGGCAAAACAGAGATGATACCGATCTTCAAGCGCTGTCATCGCCGAAGCTTGTCGCTCCCGCATCTGGGCGATCTCGGGATCGTCAAAACGGTATGTCTTCAGATTGGCCAAACTCCAATAAGCGTCGCCACAGTCCGGTCGCACCTGATAGGCCCGGCGATAGGCGGAAATTGCATCATCCTGCCGCCCGACAGTCTTGAGCGCATGGCCGTAAGTCAGATTTATGCCGGGATTATTCGGCATCGAACTGAGCAACGCTTCATAGATGAGCATTGCCGCATCAAAGTTACCAACCGCGAGATTTTCATTCGCGTACAGCATTTCAAACTCGGGATTATCGGGTTCTTTTTCCCGCAGTTCCGCGGCCTCACTGAGTGCCAGTTCGAATTTTTGGCGCTTGCGCAATACTTTTACATAATCGAAATGCGCGCTGACATTGTCGGGCGCCAGAACCTTAGCCGATTCCAGTAGAAACTCCGCCTCATCATAGGCATTGAATTTCATCCCGATGTCGGCAAGCAATCGCATGGCTTCAACATGATGGCCGTTGCGTTGCAGGAATGCGCGGCACAATTGCTCTGCTTTGTAGATACGCCCTTCCTGAATAAAGCTAGCAACGCTTAACAATTCAGGCGGAAGAGCAGACAGATGCGCATATTGCGCATGGGCAAAGTTGGCCGGTCCCTCACGTCCAGCCGAGCCATGCATTTCCGAGAGTATGCGCCAGCTTGCGACCAACGCGCCATTGTGGGTCACTGCACGCTGGTAAGCGGCAATGGCCTGTTCGTGCAAACCTCTATCGCGAAAGCAATGCCCGCGTTCTTGCCACGCCCGACCATAGCTGGCGTCAATGGCAATCAAACTATCAAGTGTCTTGAGGGCCGCTGGCACTTGGCGCTGCATTCGCTGCGACACGGCCAAAGTATACATCGCATCAATATTATCCGCCGCAGTTTGTAGTATGCGTTGGCACACTGCTTCCGCGTCAGACAAGCGGGCATTTTGCAGATGCGCCCGGGCTTCGCGCATCATGACTTCAATAGTTTCCGGCGAGGCCTCGGCCAACATTGTCACCTACTCTCCCATAATGTGACGAACGATTGCACGAACCCTGCAGCACTTCATACGCTTAACGCAACGCAGAAATGCAAATGTGGAAAGGCGCCCCCAGTTTCCCAGGGGCGCCTAACCTTTTCACTTAGATTTTGTAAGAGAAACGCAGTCCGATGGTGCGTGGACGTGAGGTCGTTGTACGAAGCTCACCGTCATTGCCGTTCTTGTACAATTCTGGCCGTTCATCGGTCAGGTTGTCACCAAACAATTCCAGGCGCCATTCATCTTTCGAGACACCAAACGATGCCGAAGCTGTGCTGTATGAACCAAGGTTCTGCGCAGCCTTTATGGGCAGAATTACGTCACCGGGACGGACAGTTACGCCGTTATAAGTTACAGGGATCGACGCAGCGTAGCCCAGTGTCGGGTTAGATCCTTGATACTTGATGTTGACGTTGTCGATAACGTCAGAGATGCTCTTGCCGACATAATGAACGCCAATCTGCGCGAACGGAGTGAGCCCAGAGGAAAGTTCCTTTTCCCAATGCAGGCGCGCATTGAACTGGAATTTGGGGCTCAACGCAAGCGGGCCGCCCAATGGACGGAGCACAGTTGTATTTTTCCGGTACTTCGTCATTTCGGAGTCATTGAACGAAAATGCACTGTTAAACGTCAATTCCGGCGTGGTGCGCCACGTTACGTCGCCTTCTAGACCTCGGATCCGGGCATCAACCAAGTTCGTGGTAAACGTCTGGTTCGAGATATTCTGATCGAAAACCGTAATCTGGATATTGCTCCAGTCGATCTGATACGCTGCGAAGTTTACTTGCAGACGCCGGTCGAGCAGCGAGAACTTCCCGCCAAATTCATAATTCTGTACCTTGTCAGGTACATATGTCCCAAGACGAACAAAGTCAGCGTTAGTGGGGCAAGTAGCACTTGGCACTCTGCAAGGGCGTCGGTTGAAACCACCTGGACGGAAACCATCCGAGTAGGTTGCATAGACCAGAGAGCCATCACCGATGCGATAGGTCAAATTGCCCTTGTACAGCACGCCATCATATTTTGCAGGTGAGGCATCAGCGTATAGCTGATTTAGATTGGCGCTAACATTATACGCATTGGGTGGCGATGCTGAAGCGGAATATGTTCCCGCAGCTGCATTGTAAACGCCCCGCGCCCCGCCAAAGCTGCCATTCGAAGAGCCATTGATAGAGGCTTTCTCGTTATAATAACGCAGGCCGCCGGTGAAAATCAGCGTTTCCGGAATGATGTCGAACGAGGCCTCACCATAGGCTGCGAACTGCTTATCCCTGCGCTGAACGTCGTTGAAAAAACCAACTTTCACAGGTCGGACGCTAGTATCATTGGCGTTTACCGAAGCGTTCGGCGCACGGCGGTAGATGAAACCAGCAGCTTCTTGCAAATACGACCAGTCGGTATTGTCGAACAATTTGTTATCATCGTAAAACAAGCCGAAAGTCCCGCGAATGCGCTTGTCCGCGGGTGTTGTTAGCCGTAATTCTTGCGTCATCCGCTCGGTCCGGTTACGAACCTGATAAGTTTTGCTCGGTGTGTAACAAGTATTGCCGATATTGCCGTTATAAGAAGCCGTGTAATATACGCCGCGATCACATTCATAATAAGGCAAGTATAGCCCGATGTTCGAATATCCTGCATAATCGGCAACCTGCGTGGCGCGGTGCTTCATAAACGAACCGGTGTAGATAAGGTCAAGCGCGCCCAAGCGGCCATTAACAGCCCATGTAGACAAGTTGACACGGTCCCTGAGCGAGTTGTCGTTAAACTTTGTAACCTTTAGGTCGCCCACGTCGGGTTCGAAATCGAACACGCCATCGGTGTCGAGTTCCTGACGCACATGCATCAAATCGACCGACCAATCGTCGGTCACCTTCCAAGTCAGCGCAAGACGGCCACCGCGATAGGTCGCGTCATTATAGTTATCTTCGACAAATGCATCATTGTTGAGGGTTTGGCGAGTAGGCGCACGGTACAGACTTCCTGTGCAATTCGGAACCGCAGTGGTGGCAGTGGCTTGGCACGACTGAATTGCGCGCATAACCAACAATGGGTTGCCAGTCGGCAATTTTCCGGCAACGCCTACATTGCCGTTGAACGGCATTTGGAAAGTTCCTGCAATATTGTCGATGTAACCGCCCTGGCGGTCGGTATACATCACGGCGCGGACTGCCAGTTTATCTTTAATGATGGGGATGTTGATGAATGCGTCCCCGGCTACACTCTCTTCACCGCCCTTGGTGAAGGCGTAGCTAGAGTTGAAACCGGCACCAAATGCGCTCGTGTCGGGCTTATTGGTAATGTAGCGGACCGCACCACCCATGGCACTTGCCCCGAAGAGCGTGCCTTGTGGACCTGCCAAGACTTCGACACGCTGGAGATCAACGGCGTAAAGGTCAAGGTTACGTCCAACGAGTGATGCTGGCGCATCGTTAATGTACAGAGCGACCGTTGGCTGCGGGCCGGCAGTACCTGCGATTTGCAAGCCTGGCGAATCCGTCGAAAGGCCGCGGATAAAAATCGAAGATGCACCTGGGCCGCGCGAAGCCGCGCGCACGTTTGGCAAATATTCGATCAGTTTTTCGAATTTGGTTATGTTCAAATCGCTCAGCGTGTCACCGCCCAAGGCAGTAATCGCGAGCGGAACTTTGTTTGCCGACTCTTCGCGACGCGTTGCGGTCACGACGATATCCGCGATCCCGCGATCCTGCTCTTCAGCTGTTTGCTGCGCAAATGCAGGAGTG
>NZ_JARXAI010000101.1 GCF_029865925.1 Sphingorhabdus sp. | reverse complement strand
CCGGATGCATTCCTCGCCCGCCAGCTTGCCCACGGCGATGCGCGAGTGCTGCAGTTGCGGATCATGCTCGGCGGCGGTTGCCCTTTGCTGTGAAACCAGAGCAACTGCATCAAGCGCAAGACGCCCCAGACCTTCGGCATTGGCAAGCCGGTCAGCGGCAAGTACCGGCGGGATATAGCGCGCGCGCTGCGGTAAACTCTCATCGCTATAATAGCTGGCCTTGTCACTCATGAAAGGCGTCTGGCTCATCATTTCGACGCCCCCTGCAAGAACTGCGTTGGCTTGTCCGCTGCCCACCATGGCAATGGCCTGTCCAATAGCGGACAATCCCGACGCGCAATAATTGTTGATCGTGAGCGCGGCTACGCTGTCGTCCAACCCGGAATGGAGTTTGGAGATGAGCGCAATGTTAGCACCCTGCGCCCCGCTCTGCGTCACGCAGCCTAGCAACAGCGCCTCGGCCCTTTCTGTTGCACTCCCCCTACGATCCTTCAGCGCCTCAATCTGCGAACGGACGAGCTCCTGCGGACTCAGATCTGCGAGCCCGCCGTCGAGCCGCGCCTTGCCGCGCGGCGTTCGGACAGCATCAAACAGGAAAACATCTGGCACGCCTTAGACGCCGACTACAAAGCTGACTGAGGTAGTTGCACTGCCGCCTACATTGAAGGTAGCAAAGTTCTTTGCGCCTTCTACCTGATAGTCGCCAGCATTACCTGTTACCTGTCGCCAGCTGTCTAGCATCATGCGCACGCCCGTTGCGCCGACCGGATGGCCTAACCCTATCAGCCCACCTGATGGATTGACGGGAAGCTTGCCACCAAGCGCAATCGTGCCGTCCTCAACGGCACGCCAGCTCTCACCGGGAGGCGTGATGCCGAAATGGTCGATCGCCATATATTCTGTGATCGAGAAACAATCGTGCACCTCAACGCCGTCACAGCCATAGACGTCTTCCATGCCGGCGCGGCCGAGCGCGTCCATCATGGCCTTACGCACCGACGGAAATACATAAGGCTGACCTCGGCTAGCATTGACTTTGGTGGAATAGAGCAAGGGTGCGGTTGCATGTCCCCAACCCTTAATGCGCGGGATGCTTTCCAGCGTGATGCCGCGTCTTTTGGCATAGCGTTCGGCCACCTCACGGGAAGCGAGGAAGATGGCGGCAGCACCGTCGGTCACTTGACCGCAATCAGCCTTTCGGAGCGACCCTTCGATTGGTGGGTTGGCTTCATCATCGTCGCTGAAGAAAGGTGCATCGGTTTTCCAGCCACGGGTTTGTGAATTGGGGTTCTTTTTGGCGTTCGAAAAGTTGATTTCCGAAATACCCCGCAGATGTGCGCGGTCGAGCCCAAAACGCTCCTCATATTCGGCCGCGAGGTTGGAAAACATGAAGGGCCACAGGTAGCGTGCCTCTTGCGCTTCTCGTCCAGCCCATGCGGCTGAGCCGAGATATTCCGCAGCACGTTGTCCGGGGACATTGCGCATCAACTCAATGCCCAACACCAGCGCAAGGCCGTATCGTCCAGCCTCAATCTCAGCACTTGCGGCCAGAATGGCAATGCTGCCGGACGCGCAAGCCGCCTCATGCCGCGACGACGGAATGCCAGCAAGATCCTCATGGACATGCCCGAAAAAGCCACCAAGTTGTCCTTGGCCTGCAAACAGCTCGCCGACGAAGTTACCTACATGCGCTGTCTCTACGTCCTTTGGTTCAATTCCCGTTGCGGCAAAGGCGGCCTCCGCTACATCGCGGAAAAGCTCGAACATCCCTCCGCCTTCGCGGTCAATATTGCGGGCGAAATCGCTCTGGGCGCCGCCCAAAATAAACACTTCTGTCGACATCTCAGCTCTCCATCATCTTCAGCGCGATGTTGCGCACTTCGCTTCGCATCACCTTATTGGTTACATTGCGCGGCAGGGCCTCAAACCGGAACAGGCGTTCAGGCAGCTTGAACACAGCGAGATCTTGCGCACGAAGATAGGCGGTCACATCCTCCAAGGTCACGTCCTGTCCCTCGCGTGGAACGATAGCAACACCGACCCGCTCCCCCAACACAGGATCGGGCATTGAGAAGACGCTGGCTTCGCCAAGCAGCGGATGTCCGCCAAGCAGCTGATCAATCTCTTCAGGCGAGATATTGACGCCGCCGCGAATGATCAAATCTTTGCATCGGCCAGTGAATTTTAGGAACCGGCCGCCCTGCACAATCTCGAATAGATCGCCGGTTTTGAACCAGCCATCTTCAGTGAAGGCGGCCGCGGTCTGTTCGGGGGCGTTCCAATAGCCTTCAAAGACCGTTGGACCCCGTATCTGTAATTCGCCGGAAACGCCTTCGTCTTCGATCACGGCACTGCCATCCGGAGGAACTAGGCGAGTTTCCGATATCCGCTTAGGATCAGCGCCATAATAGGGCTTTAGATCAAGACCGTTGGGGAAATAGCTCGCTCTCTCAACGGGATCGGGAACGGTATCAGGCGCCGTAATCAGCGACATACCCTCATTCGATCCGAAAATGTTGATAACTGGAAGGTTTAAACGTTCTTGAAACCCCTGAACCATTGCAGGAGCCAGCGGCGCCGAGCCTGATCCAATGGTGCGCAGGCTCGAGAGATCTACCTTCGCCAGCAATGCCTCATTCTGCAACAGCATATTCAGCACGGCGGGCGGCGCAATGGTAAAGCTGGGACGTTCGGTTGCTATCTGCGTTAGATAGACCTGCGGATCGAACGGATGATGCAGCACCATCGTACCCGCAACGCGCAGCCAGCTCATCATCACCCCGCCGATCGACCCCATATTGATCAATGGGAAAGGGTTCAGCATGACTTCACCATCCTGCAGCTGCGAGGTGATGTATGTGGCGGGCGCAATGCCTACCCAATGATTATGGCTGCGTGGTACACCCTTGGGGATACCGGTTGTCCCCGATGTCCAACAAATGGTGAAAACATCATCGGCATCAATTTTTGTCGCCGCACAATGGGCACGAAGCAGTTCAGGCCTCGCAGGCTCGGCATCCAGATCAATGGCGTCGCTGGGTGCATCAGGACCTATGGTCATCAGCTTTATGTTGCCGCGCTGCAACAAGGGGCGCACCGTCCCGATATGGTCGGCGCCTTTCATCTGCGTACCACAGATGAAAGCCTTGGGCTCGACGATGCCAAACATCGCCGAAAGCTCATGTGTGCGATATTGGACTGCAACCGGGCTGACGATTGCCCCGATCGTAGCCGCGGCAAAGTAAAGGGACACAAATTCGGTCATGTTGGGCAGCTGGATGACAATAACATCATCCTTACCGATGCCTGCTGCAAGCAGTGCCCCGGCAAAACGCTCCACCTCTTCCCGCATTTGAGCATAGGTCAGTCGCCTTGGTGCACCAAAGGCAAAGTCGGGGCGGTTAGGCGCATCGACGAGCGTCAGCCGCTCCGGGTGTTTTGTAGCATTGGCGAAAAACAAGTCGGCAAGTGTCTGGTCTCCCCACCATCCCGCTTCGCGAAAGTTGCGCCGTTTTTCCTCTCCCGCGACGATCATTTCAGGCTGCTAATACAGTGTTTGGTCCCATGCCGATGTCATCGCCATTGGCCCAGGCCGAATGTGTGCCCGAACAAAAGCGCTCGGGCAGAATGATACGACACACCGGACCAGCTGCGAAATTCTTGGCATCAATCAGGACGCATTCGGACCGGTCATTCTCGACATCTGCGATGAACGAAACGAGATAGCCGTCATCTTCGTCCTTGGCATTGATACGGGGCGCAAACGGGCTTTCGCTGCCATAGCGGCCGGGACCGAAGTTGATTTCCTCGCTTCGACCCGTTTCCAGGTCATGTTTCACCAGCCCCGTGAACAGGAACCAGTAAGGCTCAGGAACAGCCGAATAGGCGTAGCGATATTTGCGCCCGGCATATTTCTGGTTGATCATGCCAAATTCGAGGATGCGGTCATCGAGACGCTCTTCTATCGTCTCCCCTGTTTTGAGGTTGAACCGCCACCGGTGCAACTTTGGTTTCATTAGGCCTTGGCTCAGGTAGGCCATCATCCGTTCCAACCCATCCGGCGCATCGGGATGTGATTTGGGCTGAGGCTCTTCCTGATAATAACCGTCAAGGATGATCTCGTCACCTTCTTCCCAGGCATTCAACCAATGCAGTGTGTATGTCGGCTCTGCCTCGAACCAGCGGATATCTTCAGGCTGCCCCATGCGCGGGATAATACCAAACCGCGTCTTTTGATCGGAATGAAACTGCACGACGTGCAGGTTGCGTTCGAGCAACGCAGGTTCCCAATATAGTGGCATATCATTGACGATGGCGTAGTTTTTGGTGAAGGCCATGTCGTGCGGTAGGCGCGGCCCCGCAAGTGGGACCGGAATATAGTGCTTCAGCTGATTGTCCGGACCGACCACGCCGTAGTGCATATAGGGCGCGTGCTTGGAATAGTTGAAAAACATCAACTCGCCCGTCGCTTCATCCACTTTGGTATGCGCGGATACACCGTCTAGGGGAACCCAGCCTTCGGTGCCAAACTGATCCAACGTAAACGGATCAAGGCGATAACCCTCTCCGCATTGGTAGAAGGTAGAGAGTATCTTGCCGGCATGCACAACGACATCAGTTGACGACGAATCCTTCAACCACTCTTGCGCCCCCCAGCCAGGCCTGGTCGACTTGTGCGGCGGCTCCATCAAGCCCGCCCAAAGCGCTTTGCCAGCTTCTTGTTCCGCTTGGAAGCCTTTGGTTCGGACAAATCGGTTGCGATAACTCGCCCTACCATCTTTGAAACTTATGGCATGGATTTGACCGTCACCATCGAACGGATGGTAGCGGCCTATTGGTTCATGAACTGGAACTTCGCCGGTGCGAACATAAACGCCATCTATATCATTGGGAATTGTACCGATCACCTCGGCGTCGCCATTGGCGAAGGTCGCGTTCCATTCGTTGAACGTCGGCGTCCACGCGCCCTTCATATATGGGTGATCAGTAGATTTGAGCGTGGACCTGACTTTACCTACAAGTTCGATTGTCATCGCTTCACTCCTTCATATCAAAGCGCGGTAGCGTGCATGCAAAATCATACTCCGCTTTCAACCGGGCAACAATTTGGGCCACTGGCTCAATGGCGGTTACTGCCCCAACTCCTTGGCCCGCAGACCAAACATTTTTCCAGGCCTTCGAATTGTCCTGCGTATTTTCGAAATTGGGCTTTTTGTCTTCCGGCATGTTGGCCGGGTCGTACCCGGCCGCAATCAGACTTTTTCGCAGCCAATTTGCGGTGACGCCGGTAATGCCTTTGGAAGGTAGAATATCTTCTGCACTGGCGCCAACGACCATGTCCTTATAGGCTGGATCAGCGACACTTTCCTCGCACGCAATAAACGCTGTGCCTAAATATGCGAGTTCAGCGCCAAGTGTTTCAGCAGCACGGATGGCACGGCCACTGGAAATGGCCCCGCCCAATGCAATGGGTCCGTCCCAAAATTGGCGCACTTCTTCTACAAAAGCAAAGCCAGCCGTCAGCCCGGTATGGCCTCCGGCACCAGATGCTACCAGCACAAGGCCATCGACGCCCGTCGCCGCGGCCTTTCGAGCGAAACTAACCGAATTGACATCGGCAAAGACCAATCCGCCATAGCTGTGAACCGCATCCACAACGCGTGCAGGGCTACCAAGGGCTGTAATCACCAACGGTGGCTTGTGTTGCAGCACGCATTCCAGATCCGCTGGTAATCGATCGTTGGATGGATGAACCACTAAATTTACAGCCCAACAGGCGGCGTTCGGACTGTCTGCCAATTCAGCAACAATCTGCGCCATCCACTGGTGAAGAATTTCAGGCGTTCGGGCATTCGGTGAAGGAAAAGAACCGATTATTCCTGCCCGACAAGCCGCTATGACCATTTCTGGGCCGGACACGAGAAACATGGGCGCGCTAATTGCCGGCAACTGTAAGCCGCGACTAAGATTAGCCTCTAAACCCATTAAAAACCTCGGAATCAATGTAAGCCGAATATAGCTTGCACTATCATACTTTAGCACCTAGGAATAGTTGCGCAAGTGAAATCAGTAGCAACTTGGGCAGCCTTTGATACGATAAGGGGGGTTCATGGTTCGTCAATTAATCCAGAAAAATTCGTTGTTACAGCAGATGGTTGCAGTTCCAGCGTCAGACCCTGCACAGTCATTAAAACGCTCAGTGCGGCCGAAGTCGGGTCTCAGATTAGTCGTCGCGACAATCGGCCTGCTGGGCTCATACGCATTGCTGACGACTGAAGGCAAGGGGCAGATTCAACAGCCCACCTCAGTGGTCCTAAGCTCCGCAGAGACCGATCCTGTTACAATGGGTTGGATGCAGGGAAGTCCGCCACCGGCTGATAAAGTGATCAAATTTGAAGACGGATCCTTTAGCCAATTTCCGCAGACGCGATGGTCTTTTTCGCATTATCGCGAGCTATTTCCGACAGCGCGGGTAACGCGCGGTCCAGGCGCGATCGCCCCCTTGATGCGCGCCATTCGCCGCGATCTTGATACTGTCGCTTTTACGCCGCTCGGTCAGTCATCCTCAATGACTTGGGCTCAGGCGTTTGAGGCTGTTTACGGCGATGCTGTGATCATTCTCCACCGCGGGCGTATTGTGTACGAGAGATATCATGGAGTGACAGATGGTGACACGGCGCATATCCTGTTTTCGGTGTCAAAATCCTTTTCGGGGACGCTGGCCGAAATGCTTATCGCAAACGGTCAGCTTGATGAAAATGCCAAAATTGTGCGGTATGTTCCCGAATTTGCTTCCAGCGGCTTTGGCGATGCGACGGTCCGCCAGATTCTAGATATGACGACGGGGCTGGATTATTCGGAAAATTATTTAGACCCAAAGGCGCAGGTTGTGACATATGCGTTTTCCGCAGGGGCTGCCCCAAGACCCTCGGGCTACTCTGGTCCCAGAAACATTTTTGACTTTCTTAAGACCGTTGCCAAATCGGGGGAGCATGGTGGCGACTTCGTATATAGAACAGTGAATACTGAAGTTTTGGGGCTCTTGCTGACGCGCGTTACCAACACGCGATTGCCCGATCTTTTGAGCCAACATATTTGGTCCAAGCTTGGTGTTGAACATGATGCGGATTTTGTAGTCGACTCCAGCGGCGTGGCCATAGCGGGGGGCGGTTTGAACATGACCCTGCGTGACGCGGCGCGGTTTGGCGAAATGATGCGGTTGAACGGAAGGTTCAACGGACAGCAAATTATACCGGCGCGAGCAATTGCTTCTATACGGCGTGGAGCAAGTCAAGCTGACTTCGCTAAGGCCGGCTATGCAGCACTTCCCAACTGGAGTTATCGCAGCCAGTGGTGGATCAGCCATAATGCCCACGGCGCCTTCACTGCACGGGGAATTTATGGTCAGGCGATTTACATCGATCCTAAAGCCGAAATGGTGATCGTTCGTTTTGCCTCTAATCCAAAAGCCGCCAACGCAAATTTTGACTCGATTTCATTGCCTGCCTATCAAGCCATCGCCGAACGGTTGATGCAACCTGAAGTGCGCGAATAAAAAAGGTAATGTGATGGAAGAAAATACCATTCGGGCTTGTTCGATATGGCGCGCATTAGACGTAGTGGGCGATGTTCCAGTTTTACTGATCATGGAACGCGCCTGGTTAGGTGCTCGTCGATTTGAAGAGTTTGTTGCGCAGACGCGGCTGGCCCGCTCAGTCGTCAGCGGCCGCTTATCAAAGCTTGTCGAGGCACGCATCTTTTCCAAAGAAGCAGCAGAGGGTGGGCATCGTCATGTCTACAGATTGCTGCCCATGGGGCGAGAGCTTTTTCCCACTGCCCTGATGATATTAAGGTGGCAACACCGCTGGGAACCAGTCCGACGCGGTTTTAACGTGCGTCTCGTTCACCGCGACTGCGGGCATGCTATGGAGCCCACGCCAGTTTGTGCGCACTGCAATAAAGAGATTGACCCTCGTTTTGTGAGTTGGCAGCCAGGGCCAGGATTGACACAGGTTATACCGGATTATCAGAAGCGCCGAAAGCAAACTACCGCCGCAATTGCTCGGCGCGATGCGAGCGTAATGGTCGATTCAGTGATTGAGCTTTTCGGTGACCGCTGGGCGACGTTGATCGTCCGCGCCTGCTTTACGGGCATTTATCGCTACGATGATATCCAGCGTGATACTCTAATGGCTACCAATATCCTTTCGGACCGTATTGATCGTCTTTTGGCTCAGGGTATATTGAAGCCAATTCTATACTCCGCGCACCGCCGCCGTTTTGAGTATCGACTGACCGATAAGGGACGCGATCTCTACTGCGTTCTACTGGCACTCTTGAAATGGGGGGATACATGGTTTTCAGATGAACTGGGGCCGCCTCTTCTTTTGACCCACAATCCTTGCGACCATGCGCTGGAAATGAAGATAGAGTGTAGCGAATGTCGCCAGACAGTCGATTTTTACAATACAAGTTTTGAACTTCCGAACGCCGATAACTCGCTTGCTTTGGTTTAACAAAAAACGAGTTGTCACGCGGTCGGTTTAACAAGCAGGAACGAATTGGGTGCGCAGATTATGACACAGATAAAGCCCGCCAGCTTTCGTGACGCCCCGTTCCGCGAGGCACAGTTTATGCCGGTCGCGCTTGATGTGGAGCGGCGGGACGATGGGACAGTGATCTTACGCAGCCGGGTTGAGCTTGGAGAGTATGAACCTAATTTGGCTCTGGCTTTTACCAAAACTGCAGAGCGTTGCGGTGCGAAGCCTGCTCTGGCAGTGCGGAACTCTGACGAGAACTGGGAGTATACGAGTTACGCCGACCTGAAGCATTTGGTCGATGCTGCCACCCAGTGGCTGATAGATAACGTCCCGCGTGGTGGCGTTATGGTAATGATGACACCCAATGGTTTGACTGCAGCAACCATGACGTTTGCCGCTTATGCTGCCGGTGTTATCTTATGCCCGGTGAGCACTACCTTCGGCCTGACTGGCGGAGATCATGTGCGTCTGCGGCATGTCTTAGCCAAAACGCGACCTGACGTTATTGTTCTGGATGCCAATCCGAAATTGGCTGCTGCTGTCGTATCCTGCGCAGGTGATGACGTTGCCATCATCACAGCAGATACGCAGACGGTAAACCGGAGGGCGATTTCCTTATCAAGCGTTTTGGCAACCACGCCAACATCTGCAGTAGTGAAGGCCATCGCAAATATCGACCCTGAGAATACCGTGTCTTATATGCTGACATCCGGATCGACCGGTCTACCCAAGATTGTTCCGCAGTCCATGGCTGCAACGGCGGCATGCGGGCAGCAAGCTCTGGTTGCTATCGGTCGGGCCGCTGACTGGGGCGGGGTGATTGTAGACTGGCTGCCTTGGCATCATGCCGCAGGTGCTTCTGTCCTGCGTTCGACAATGCTGCAAGGCGGGACACTTTATGTGGATGATGGAAAACCGCTGCCAGGACTTTTTGATCAAACAATCCGCAACTTGCGCGAAATTCCAATAGCATATTTCAGCAATGTGCCGCTGGGCTATTCCATGCTCGTCGAGGCAATGGAGCAAGACCCTGTATTGCGGCGGACCTTTTTCAGCAAAATGCGCTTGATGCTCTACGGCGGCGCAGGGCTGCAGCAACATGTATTCGACCGCCTACAGGAATTTGCAGTCGCAGAGACGGGCCATCGCATCCATATGACGACGGGTTATGGCATGACCGAGACCGTCACCGGGTGTATGGTTATTCATTACCCGACAGAGCAGGTGGGGATAGGCCTTCCGACACCTGGGCTTGAGGTGAAGCTTGTGCCTCAGGATGCCCGGTTCGCAGTAAGGCTGCGCGGTCCCAATGTCATGCGCGGCTATCTGGACGAACCGGAAAAGAACATGGAAGTGTTCGATGGAGAGGGCTTTTACCGTACGGGCGACCTGGCGGTGTTCAGCGACACAAATAACCCGGAGAAGGGACTAGTGTTTGCTGGACGCCAGTCGGAAGAATTTAAACTCTCAAATGGCACATGGGTCTATGGCGGGAGCCTGCGGGCAGCGCTTCTGGAAGCATTGGATCCTCTCGTAAGTGACGTTGTGCTTTGTGATGATGACCGCGAATTTCTGACGCTTTTGGCATGGCCGACTGCGCATGCTTCCGACCAGCCGCTCGCAAGCATCGTCAACCGATTGCGCGACTTCAACCGCACGCAACAGGGTGCTTCCGCCATCATCCGCCGCGTCGCATTGTTAGATCAGCCGCCTAATGTCGATGCACAAGAAATTTCGGATAAAGGTACGATCAACCGGCGGGCGGTGATCGACGGTCGTCATGAAATAGTATCACGTCTTTATGCCGCGGAACCCGATGACGGCATTGGAATTGTCTGATTGTTTTTGGGAGACATTATATGACAGTAACCGAGATACTTATCATCAACGCACTGGTTCTGGCGGGCTGTTTTGCGATGTTGTGGTTCATCAGCCTCAGGACGCGGGACGTTACCCCGGTTGACAGTTTTTGGGCGCTTGGGATGGTGATTATGGGACTGACGACCTATGCCCAAACGGCTGGAGCGTCGGATCGCAAGTTGCTGTTGCTTACGTTATGCGCGATCTGGGGCCTACGCCTCGGCATTTACATGCTGCGCCGCTGGAAAATGGACGGGCCTGATCGCCGCTACCAGACGATGCTCGGCAAGGCTGAAAGCCAAAAAGGGTGGGGCTTTGCAAAATCGTCGCTGCGGATGGTATATCTAATACAGGCACCATTATTGTTTATCGTATGCCTGCCGGTCCAACTGGGCCAGATTGACGCACAGCCAACTGTTGGGCTCCTTGGGTATTTCGGCGCGGGTTTGACGGTGGCGGGTATCTTGTTTGAATCCATTGGTGATTGGCAACTGGCAAAGTTCAAAGCGAACCCCGCCAATGACGGCTTGGTAATGGACAAGGGCCTGTGGCGTTACACGCGGCACCCAAACTATTTCGGGGATGCCTGTGTATGGTGGGGGCTTTACGCAGTCGCTTGTGAAACCCCGACTGGCATCTGGGCCTTGCCAGGCCCCATCCTCCTCACCTGGACACTCACAAAATGGTCTGGTGTGCCGACAATTGAAAACCGGATGAAACGCAAAAAACCTGGCTATGATGCTTATGTGCGTCGCACGGCCCCGTTTGTTCCTTGGTTCCCCAAGCGCGATTAACGACCAAAAACCCGCAACGCGCCGCTTTCCGCGGAATCAATATACTCGTCGAGCCTAGTGATTAGCCCATTTTCGATGCGCACTACGACGCATGCTGACATTTTCCAGGGTGTACCGTCGGGAAGCGTTGCCTCAAGCACATGTTGTTGTAGGAACCCGTCTTTCAACGCTTCGCGGCGCACTACTCGGTAATTGCGATCAGGTAGTTTCGCGATAAACCAATCCAGAACCGCCATATTTTGGTCAACGGTCTGTTCAATATTGTCGGTATTGTGCCAAAGTTTGGCATCAGGCGCATAACAAGCACGAACCGTTGCTACATCACCGCTTTGGATTGCACCGACGAATTTTGCGGCGAAGTCGAGTATTTCCTGTTCTGTCATAAGAGGCCTTTCTTCTTTTGGTTCCATCATTGATATTCGGTCTGTCTACCTGAAATGCGCACGCCATGCGGCGGGGGGCTGGTAGGCGAAGAGCCCTGGCGGTGCTGCAACAACATCGGGAATGGTGCGGATCGCAACCGCCACGGTGGCGTCTGATAGGGCGCGTGAGGGCGGGGCGCCTGCGTCAGCCTCACTTATATCAACACGCATATTGATATTGGGACGGCCCGTGATGTCCACAGTCCAGTGGCCAACATTGGCACCGCCATGCAGGTTAGGGTCGGCGGTCCACAGGATGGAGAGCGACAATAAAACGCCATTGACCATTTCGCAGTTCCAGCGCCACTGCGTCGCTGCCACAGTGCCCTTTGCAATTGGCCCAGCTGTGATGACCATGTCCGCTGGCGCAAGCGTTAGCTGATGATCAGGCAGAATTTTCTGAACCTCTGTTCCCATCGCATGGGCTGAAAAATACAAGACCTCACTGAACAATGCCGTGTAAAGCTCCGCAAGAGGACCTGCGCGAATGTCACTTTGGGCTGGGTCGGTCCCAAGCCCCATCAGTCCGAAAACAAATTCTGGTGAGGCCATGGCAGACGCGTCGACCATCTCGCGCACGTCTATTTTCTCCAGATCCGCGCACAACGCTGTAGCTGCAAGAGCGAGCCGCTCGACTATAAGGCCTGGGTTTACGCCGACACCGGCGAGCGTTACACCACCTGCGAGGCACGCCTCCTGTAAGCGGCCCGCGTAGTTTGCGCCTTGCGCAGCGGGCCAATGGAAACCCGCCGTGGAAATAACATTTTTTCCAGACTCAAGTAGGCGTACGACGTCATCGACCAGCGCGTCATAAGGTAAGGTAATGCGAGGCGTGTGTATAACCACATGGGCGTCCGTCGCAAGAATATCGTCAATGAGATTGGTAGTGAAAATACCCGTTTCAGGACGGCGAGCCAGTTGCCCAGCATCCACGCCGACCTTGCTCGGGTTGTAAACAAAAACACCCGCAAGTGCGATTTCAGGATGATCGACAATCCGCCGAAGCGATGTTCGTCCCATAGAACCGGTTGCCCACTGGATGGCGCGAATCATTGGATACTTCTCATGAGGAGCATCTTTTGGTTGGCCTCACTGTGGCTGTTGTTTCTTTTAAAAATCATGCCAAGTTTAGCGGTGGTGGACAAGGATGATATTCGACCATAATTGCTACCTCCAATTCGTTTGCGCCTGCTTGACATAATCGTCGATTGCTTTCAAAGGTCAATAGAATAGTTCGTTTATGCAAGTTTAGTTTATTTAGAAAATCCCAAACACAAAGGGCTAATAAATGGCGCATTGGCTTAATCAGATTGCCGCCGGGGTTATGCTGGTGGGGAGCGCGATAGGCGCCTCGGCGCAGGCGCCAAATACACAAGAAACGCAGGAGAAACCTATGACGGCCGACCCAAAGATTGAAGTTGTCCAGAATATGATCGACGCCTGGAATACGCGCAACTGGCAGCGCGTTGGCGACTTGTTCACTGAGGACGGCATTCTGCATTCTATGATGACTGACCCTATTGTCGGCCGAAAAACGATCAGCGCCAGAATCTCGGCCATGGGTGCAGGCATTTCCTCGATCACTTTGCACATCCGCAACATCGGGAGGGTGGGCGACGTCGTCATTATCGAGCGGGTCGATGAATTCGTCTACAATGGTCATGAGGGCAAGGTGCCGGTGGTCGGCGTTCTCGTGGTTGAGGGTGACAAGATTAAGGAATGGCGGGAATATTATGATCATGCGCAGCTGTCTAGCGCGATGGGTCTTCATTCACATGCTTTGAAGCCGACCTCTACCCAATGATGTCAGCCTGCCATGAACTAAAGCGATCGAACGCCCGGCCAATGACATAACAATATAAGGACACGATACATGAAAATTGAAGGTTCTGTTGCCTTAGTGACCGGTGGAAATCGTGGTATCGGCCAAGGGTTTGTTGAAGAATTGCTGGAGCAGGGCGCTGCCCATGTTTATATTGGTTCACGGACACTTGCAGACGCCGAGGCTCTTGCAGCGCGGGACCGGGCGCGGCTTACCGCAATCGAACTAGATGTGACGCGAGAAGATCAAGTGGCTGCAGCTGCGGCACGATGCACGGATGTCAATTTGCTCGTAAATAACGCCGGCTCTTATGGTATGACGACATTGATGACCGCCCCAGACTTAGGGGCTCTGCGTACAGAAATTGAAACGAACTGTATCGCTATGATCTCCATGGTCCGCGCCTTTGCGCCTGTCCTTAAAGCCAATGGCGGCGGCGCTGTTGTCAACGTGCTTTCGGCCGGAGCTATTGTCGCGGTGCCCGTTATGGGCGGTTACAGCCCTTCTAAATTTGCCGCACGCGCAGCCTCAACTTGCCTGCGCGCTGAACTTGCGCCGCAAGGCACGCATGTCGCGGCGCTAATTGTCGGTTCGGTTGACACGCGCATGTCGGAGCATATCACGGGCCGCGTCAAGGCAACGCCCCGCGACATCGCCCGCGCAGGTATTATTGCCGTGCGCCACAATATTGATGAACATGATACAGATCCCCACGCGATAGAGGTTCGGGCATTTACCGCGCGGGATCCCCATGGTTTAGCGGCTTCAATGGCTAAACCTTTTTTACTGGCTTGACCAAAAAAACTAGAGCAGAGTAATCTGCTTTAGCGTCATATTGATGGCCGCGAGATCATCTCTTTCAGCTCGTCGGTAATCGGTGCGCCGTCCTTCATCTCGGAGCTGATACGGCCATCAAAATATTCGCGCCACTCGCTGACCAATTTACCTCGGAAAACGAAAACACCGGCATAAGGTATGACGATATGCCGTCCCGACTTAGTCCAAAATTCATCAACACCCTCGACGAATATCCGATCCTGTGTTTCCACCGCATCGAACATCCGCCAGGCGCTAGTTTCGATTACGGGTGCCATGGTTTCCAACACAGCGCGCATGGCAGCCTTACCCTTTACAGCAGGCCGGTAACCACTGGTGTTTCTCCATACAATGTCATCGGTCACATGCGCTAACACAGCCTCGACATCGTGGTTATGCCAGCCGGTGATGATCGCCTTCAATGTTTCGAGCATATGGTCTCTCCTATTTTTGCCGGCAATCGCCGGGCTGGCACTTGCCAAAATGGCAACACCTGCCGCAGCAATGACGGAGCGGCGTGTAGTTAAGGCCACCGGTTGGTTCATAGATCTGTTCCTAGAAAACTGAGACAAAGTTGGCCGGGACAACGCTTGCCCCGGCCGCCTCGCATCAGAACTTGGCACTCAGCTCCAAACCATAAGTCCGCGGTGGTGCATATGAAGACACTTCATCGTGGAAAAACACGATGATATTCGTCCGGTAAAGCTTGTTGGTCATGTTTTTGGCAAAAGCCGCCAAGCTCCAATTCTTGTTAGGCAGGTTAAGAGTAGCGCGCCCGTCAAGCGTACCATAGCCCTCTTCAAAAGTGGTATTTTCGGGTGCCCAAGGCATTCTGCCTTGATAGCGATATGCCAATCTAAGGGTCAGGGCATCTTCCCAACTGCCAGAGCCGATTGATGCCTCGGCGCCCACCGCGATCTGGAATTTAGGTGTCCGCTGCAGCTCCTTGCCGGTGTTGTTTACGCCAGCAAAGGTGAAGCTGTCGTAAGTGGCATCAAGATAGGTGCCGCTCAGCCAAGCCCGCAATTGTGGCGTCGGCGCAAATTGAAGATCGGACTCGATGCCTTTGATGCTCGCACTCGCAGCGTTGCTGATGACGTTGCAAAGACACGAGGCCAACGTCTGCTGAACTTGTAGGTTTTTGTATTCCATCATGAAAAGCGCGGAGTTCCAGCGCACCGAGCGGTCGAACAATTCTGCCTTGTAACCAACTTCATAGTTGGTGACGTTTTCAGGTTCATAGGCGGTATTAGCTGCAACGTCCTTCGACGCATTGTTTTGAAAGCCACCGCCCTTAAATCCGCGGGAAATGGTGGCATAGGCCATCATGTCGTCATTGGGTGTCCAGGTCAAAGTCGCTTGCGGCGTCCAAGCGTCCCAAGATTTGCCATAAGGCGTGTTGAAGGGGACCGTAAGGGGGGTCAGTGGAGCGGTGTCGGTGGGCTTGTAACGGTCGCCCGTTGCAACGACGAAGCCTTGCTGATTTCCGGTCTTACTATCGTGGGTATAGCGCACACCGCCGTCCAACTTGAGCGTGTCCGACAGGCGGTAAGTAAGCTGGCCAAATACGGCATAATCTTCGTTATGTCCGCCATCGGTCCAGTGAGATTCGCCGCTCAGTGTTGGAAGCACGAGCGATTCACCCCAAAAGCGGTTGCGTTGTGTGACGTTGCTCTTCAGGTAGAAAGCGCCGACTATCCAGTTGAGCTTAGCGCTATCATCGGTGGACTGCACGCGGAGCTCTTGCGTAAAGAAATTGCCCGTTTCACGGAAGTTGACAGGTTCAGCGAAAAGCAAACTTGCCCCAACACTCGCTAGTTCAGCAGACGTGAGATTGAAACCATTGTCCGGTCCAAGACTGGTCTGATCGTACAGCGTAAAGGATTTGTTGTTCCGATAGCCGGTGTTGCTTGTAAGCTTGATTGATTGGTTTAATTCTTGTTCCAGCTTTAGAATGAAGCTGTAATTGTCGCGCGTAGCGGACTGTGGGGTCGGGGCAGCGTCGCCTTTAAACTGCGGCCACACTGGGAAGCCTTCGCGCGGGCCGAGCGTCCTGCCAAGCCGCTGGCTGATCAGCTTGCGTGTTCCCGACCAAATGGTAGCGCCGGGAGGACTCGTGGGGCTTTCGACGCCAACGCGGAGAACGCCATCGTCACTGGTTTGCGAATAATCCGCAATGAACAAGGCATTGAAGCCCGATCCTGCGGGCTCATAAGCCAATTGGAAGCGCGCTTGCGTGGAATCCAAATTTTCTAGATCTACATTATGGAGGATATCCCGGGCATAACCAGAACGATTGATAGACTGGAAGGAAATGCGGCCAGAAATGTCGTCTGTTATTGCCCCATTGATAAATCCATTAAATTGTCGAAGGCTGTAGTTGCCAATGGAAGCGCTAACGGCACCCGAAAACTCTTGGCTTGGCTTGTTGCTTATGATGTTGACGGCACCACCCGCGACGTTTTTACCCAGCAACACGCCCTGAGGCCCGCGGACGACTTCGATCCGTGCCACATCGTAAAAGGCGGTGTTCAGGACCCCGGAGCGGGCCACGTAAACATCGTCAACAAAAGTTGATACAGATTGGTCGGCGGTTGGCCCAGTCAGGCGCGTATTCACAACACCGCGAATGTTAATCTCGTTTGCCTGCGGCGAGTTTGCCGTGAACGAAATGCCCGTCATGGTTTGGGCTAGGTCATTAATCGAAAGGACCCGATCTTTTGCCAGTGTGGCGCCCGTTATGGCTGAAATCGCTAATGGTGCATCTTGCACATTTTCTTCACGCTTTTGCGCGGTCACAACAATCTCTTCGAGATTTGATGCCTTGGTTGTACTTGTTTGGGCAACTGCCGCGGCAGGTAATGCTAAGCCAACGCTAAGCATTACCAATGCTGATGATGTTTGCAAAAATTGTAGTTTCATAAAACCCTCCCAAGGTAAACGTGATCCAATCTTAACGCCGAATCACTTGCATAAACAAACCTAGACTGCCGTTATGCGGCAATAGTTTGATTGTGCAAGTGATTAGTTATCACCAGCTAGGCCTCCCAAAGCGAAAGCGGAAAATGCCGCCTGCCGGATCCTTGTAACTGTGCCACGCAGAGTTAATTTTCGACACTTTCTGCGGCTCCGACGAGCAGCGTGAAGGGCCTGCGGGCTGCAGCCAGCGCCGCAACTCCTAATGGAATAGCGACCGCGCATAAGATACCGACCGCAACGCCGATCTTGGTTGGGTCCTTCAGCCAATGGTCACTGATAAGTGCCGCAACCGTTGGGCCGATCGTAAAGGCAACGAGGTTTCCAATCAGAAAATACAGCGCCAGCACTCGCGCGCGCAACCGGTTCGGCGTTACGGATAAAAAAGTTGCTGCGGGAAGGCCTTGGAACAGGCCAAATGCGCTGCAGGCTAATGTCAGCAGTAACACTGCCATGGCGCTGTTTTCGGCAAATGGCACCGCTACTGCGAAAGGATAGCACAGGGCTCCGCCGAACATCGCCACCCTTAATATTCCATCTTTGTGTCCAGCTTTGGTAAAGTGGTCGGTCATCCAGCCGCCCAATAGAACGCCGCCTGAGCAGCAAATAAGTAAGATAGAGCCGAAAACGACGCCCACTTGTCCAATCTCCCACCCATGGGCGCGGATCAAGAAAGCCGGGGTCCAAACAAGGTAAGCGGCAAGCGCTACGCCAAGGAGCGAATAACCAGCCGTTAACAGCGACAAAACAGCCCATTGCTTGCGAAGGAACGGGAGCAAGGCTTGCGAGGGGCTATCTATTTCGGGGGCAGCATCTTTGCGCGTCGGTTCGCGAACCAAGGCCATGGCAAAGATCAACAGCGGTCCGGGCAGGCTAACTATCAAAAATGCCAGTTGCCAACTCTTAAGAGTGCCAACCAATGGCAACGTCATGGGTGGCGAAGAGACTGCCCATTGAACGACTGCACCGCCTATAATCAGGGCAAGTCCTACGCCGGCTATAGCCCCAATTGAATAAACACCCATCGCGCGTGCGCGACGTGCGGGGGGGAAGCTATCAGCTATCATCGAGTAGGCGGCAGGTGACAGGCCAGCCTCACCGATACCGACGCCGATCCGCGCCAAGAATAAAGTGAAGAAATTGTTGGCCATTCCGCAGGCTGCGGTCATTGCACTCCAGACTGCAACGCCCAGCATGATAAGCTTTTGCCGCGACCAACGGTCGGCGACCCACGCAAGCGGTATTCCCATCACAGTGTAAAACAGCGTGAAGGCAAGGCCGCTGAGCAAACTGAATTCAGTGTCATTAATGCCGAGGTCTTGCTTTATGGGTTCCACCAGCAAAGTGATGATTTGGCGGTCAACAAAAGCCGTGGCGTAGCAAGCCATCAGGACGACAACACCAAACCAAGCGCGGCGTGGATTTGGCCAGCTGGCAGCCTCGGCTGAGTTGGACCCGGCCTTGACGGGAGTATTCCTATTTGGCTGGATCTCGGACGAGACAGTCACTTTACAACCCTTGCACAACTCATCCGATTTTTGGCCCTTTGGCCGCCAGAGCTCGCCGACGATCTTCATCAAGGCGGGCAATCAATAACGGGACCGTTGTTTGCGGCTGACGGGTATGAGCATAAGCGTGCGTGGAGCGTTGCTTGCGATCGAACCAGACACGGTCTGCAATTGCAGTGGGCCTCGATGCTGCCAACCATATGATTGTATCCGCCGCCTGCGCCGCATTGCGCAGTATCGGCTTCAAGATCTTCCGAAACGTTGGCAGCGATGACCGAACACCCGCCGTGTCTGCCCAGCCGGGATGTACCACATAGGCTTGGACACCCCGCTGGCCATAAGTGTCGCGCCAGTAATCAGTCAGAGCAACTTGGGCGCGCTTGTGCGAAGCATAGGCGCCAAAGCCATTGTAGACTTTCTTATTTCCATCCAGCATTGGAAGGTTGAGCGGAACGTTAAACATTCCCCCGGAAGTCACATTTATGATATTTGCGCCCTTCGAAAGGCAGCCGATCTCAGCCAAGGTTTCCGTAAGGTGGAAATGACCCAGCAGGTTCGTGGTGTAGGTTGTTTCAAAGCCTTCGTGCGTCGATGAGTAATCGCGGTTCAAGATCCCGACGCAATTGACAAGGACGTCGATCTCAGTTGATTGGTTCCAGTGGCGCGCCATTTCGTCAATCGCAGCGACTGACGCTAGATCACACAGCACTGGATGGATTGTCCCTGCCAGCTCCACACTCTCTGAAACGAGTGATTCAAGTGCGTCGAGGTTGCGACCAACCGCAAATACCTGCGCACCTCTTCCCGCAGCCATCAGCGCGACTGCCTTGCCGATACCGCCCGAGGCACCCGAAACAAGCCAGCGCTGGCCGGCAAAGTTGCCTGATATTGGTCTGAAGGGAAGCAATCTCGCCACATAACCGATGCGCGTAAACGAGGGGGTGAAGCGCACGTAGAATTTCAAGGTTTTTGAAAGTCCCTGCAGCATTTTTGATATAGCCATCCGTAAAATCTCCCCCTGACTTGGAAAATGCATACTTGAAGTCAAATTCTATCTGTAAGGGACATGCCCGACGCACAGTTACTTGCATAAACAAACTATCTGCGCAAGTAGTTACCGAATCGAGGTTCCATCGCGTTGATTCTCGCAGAGAAGTGGCCCATTTGTGGTGTAATTTCACTGAAATTTGGCTCATGTTTGAACCACACCCTGACTGACTGGGGGATGTTCCCCGTCAGCACCAATGGCACAAATTCGATGTTGTGTCTTAAGCACAGGTCAAATGAAGGCCCCTGCAACACATGTTTTAAAAATATCCTGCGGCCAAAGCAGTTGCCAAGGTGTATATAGCTGTTGCTGGACATTTTGTCCCACAGTGGATGGCTTTATGGTAAGCGAATTAAATAATTAAATAATTAAATTATGATATCAATAACATAGCTGTTATCAGTTATATCCACCACCGCGCACGACGCAGTCCGCGAAATCTCACCTTTCCAGGAACTTCTGTTGTTGGGCGACAGACAGCTGACGAGTGAAGAGAGGCTGGAAAAGATACGGACAAACTTGCGTAAACTAGTCGGCAGGTGGCTTCAGTTCCTGGATCTGCCGTTCAAGATTGGTCAGTAATGGTTCCACCATCGCCTCGTCCAGCCCATGGACGAGGCGGTTGATAGCCATGCCTTCAATCGTTTGCTGCGATAACGCGAGCGCCAGATCGAAATTGGTGCGGTTCTTCTGCCATTCAGGGAACGCCTCGATGGACAGGGCGTATCGCCTCTCGCGAAATGCGGCCTGAGCAGGTTCGAGTATCTGAGCCAGCCCCTGATCGGTCCGCGCCGCAATCGATAATTCATGAAATGCAGTAAAACTTGGGCTGGAAAGCTGGTCCCAATAGGTTCGCACTACTTCGTGGACACCTCGGCTGGCAATATCGCCGCTGCGCCGAATCGCCCGCAGGCGCTTATCATTTAATTCAGCGATCACGGCGCGCATCAGAGCGTCGCCATTTTCAAAATGATGTAGCATCGCACCGCGAGAGAAGCCGGCCTCTGCAGCGACGCGCGAGGTGGTCGTTCTTGAATAGCCGATTTTCACGATGCAGCGAATGGCGCCCTCTATCAGACGCTTCTTGGTCTGGACGCTCTTAAGCCATTGCTGCGTAGGTGATGCGGGCACAACACGGACAGCAGATCGCTCGCTTGGGGCAGATTGATACAATTTACGCGGGATTGCCATATTTACTGCCCGTCAGACCGCTTCATGAAAGCTGAGTTCCATTTCCTCGGCGAGACACTCAAGAATTGGAGGTACCAGTCGATCATGAAAATCGATGTGCATGTGATGGTCAAACGCCGCTTCTGATTTAAACGTTGCCACGCAAAAATATGTGTTTGGCATATCTATTGATTTGAACAACTCATAGGTTTCACAATCAGGCTCTTGCGCATGCACCAGTGCGCGCAACTCTGTCTGTAGCGCTTCCAGATCGGCTGCCTTTTCTGGCTTAGCAACGAGCTTGGCAATGAATGACTTTCTCATGGGATCAGGCCTCTTGTAGTTCAGTGATAAGGGTATCGCGAAGGCGGAATTTTTGAATCTTTGACGTTGACATTGGCCATTCGCTGACGAACCGGACATGCCTTGGAAGCTTAAAGCTAGCGAGCTTTCCAGTGCAATGGGCGATGAGTTCCTCTTCGCTCGCGCTCTTGCCGTCATTAAGTTCGACAAATGCAGCAGGCACTTCAACATAACGTGGATGCGGAATGCCCGTAACCTGCGCAAGCTTGACGGCTGGGTGCGTTTGCAGCGCCGCCTCAATCTCTGCTGCGGCTACATTTTCTCCGCCGACTTTCAGCATGTCCTTGGTTCGGCCATGAAACATGATCTGGCCCTGCGCATCGAACGAACCAATGTCGCCCGTGTGGAACCAACCATCTGCGTCAATCACCTCAGCCGTTTTTTCTGGCGCGTTATAGTATCCAGCCAACATATTTGGCCCGCGAGCGATGATCTCACCCTTTTCATCACAGCCGCAAGTAGCGCCCGTTTCGATGTCGACGATCTGAACCTCCCATTCATCGAGAGGAACGCCAAGCCGCCAACCGCGGGCTTCCCAAGGGTCTGTCGTTCGGCTTGTGCAAATTGTACCAGAGCCCTCGGTCAGGCCATAGGTTCCAACCATGATCGTGTGCGGCATAGCTTTGACCATCGCATCTCTGATCCAGTCTGGCTGCACACCCAAATTAGCATTCATCAGCCGAACGCTGGACAAATCTGTTTCAGTAAATTTTGGATGTTCGATCAGATCCTGCATTATGGTTACAAAGCATGGATAAGCATGCGTAGCTTTTTCGGTTTCAAGCATAGAAAGCGCTACGCCAGCATCGAAGTTGGGGATTGTTAGATAGGTACCGCCAATGTCGAGAATTGACACAAGCGGCAGAATTCCAGCGATGTGGAAGATGGGTAATGGCGACCAGAATCTGTCGCCTGGCTGCATTTCGTAGCGCCGACCCAGATTGCGGCTGTTCCCGATAATCCCGCGGTGGCGGATGAGGCAGCCTTTCGGATTGGCTGTTGTCCCCGATGTATAGAGGATCATAGCTGTGCTTTGCGGATCAACGGCGTCGATCCGAGCATCAATCTCATTTGAGGTCTGAGCAGACAGCGGTAAGCCTAGCAGCGCAGTTCTCGCCGATACTAGTCCGGCAGGGCAAGGCTCGTCTAAGCAGATAATTGACCGGAGCTTTGGCGCTTCCGTAAGTGACAAGTTTTCTGGATCTACCGCTGCAGCAAGTGACGGGAGTGCTTCCATCAGCCGCTCGCTGAAATCGAGTGAATCAGCCACGCGACCTGTGGTGATCAGGCAGACCAGGTCTGCATCTTTTACAAGAAATGCGAGCTCTCCGGGCTGGTATCGCGCATTCACAGGCACAGCGACAGCCCCAGCCATCGCAATGCCGAACAGCGCTTCTACAAATTCAGGGCGCGTCGTCAGCAAGAGGCCCACATGATCGCCCGGCCGAACGCCGCGCGCGATGAGCGCAGCCGCCCAG
>NZ_JARXAI010000066.1 GCF_029865925.1 Sphingorhabdus sp. | reverse complement strand
ATAGCCTTCGCCCTCAAAAGCAATTTCACTGCCGGGAGCGATTGGCGCTGCGTCGGCCGCGCTGTTGAGACGGGTGGCAATCCATTCGCGCTTTTTTGCAACAAAATCGAGCGCCACATTGGTGGGCGTATAGGGCGGCATAGTTATGCGAATTTCGCGTTTGACCGCGTCGGCCCGCATTGAAATGCGTTTGGCGCGGTTGTTGCGATTGATGCGCACGGGTACGCGCTCGCCTTCGATATTTACCTCGGGATCAGAGAGGCTGTTCGACAATATGGTTTTCAAGCGGTCCAGCATGCAATTCCGATATTGCCCTACCTTTGACTGACATGCCAGCGTCATGAACTGTCTCGCGGCTACCGCTGATCAAATAATGCCATTTGGGCAATGGCTGGCCTGCGGCTCGCAGCACATAGGCGCAGGTTGACGGCAGCCATACATAATCGTCAATCTTATTTGCCGTGAGACTGAGGCAATCCGGCACCATCGCCTTGCGCCCGCGATAATCCGCACATTGGCAGGTCTTTAGGTCAAGCAATTTGCACGCGACATTGGTGGGATAAATGCGACCAGTGTCCTCATCTTCCACCTTGTTCAGGCAGCATTTGCCACATCCGTCGCACAAGGCCTCCCATTGCGCGCGATCCAGGCTTTCGATCGGGGCCTCCCAAAAAGGCGCGTTGGTCACATCAACGGACCCATTTGGCGAGTTCCGCCTCCACCAAATCCGGTGCGCCTTCATTGACATCAGTGTTCGGGACATCGGCTGGCATCAGTGCCAATGGCTCACCCTTAGGGCCCATCAGATATGGCGTCTGGCTATGGCTCATCAGGTAATTTTCGGGCGAGGAGCCTTCAACACGGCCTGAGTAAATGGCGAATTTCTTAGCAACTTCGGCAATTTCCGCCTCAGTACCAGTCAGGCCAATGGCACGCGGATGAAAGGCATTTACAAATTGCTTAAGAACTGTGCTCGTGTCGCGCAAAGGATCGACGGTAATGAAAATCGGCTGAATCTTTGCGCTAAGTTCCGGGTTCTTTTTCTCGTACGCTTTAAGGCCAGCCATCAAATTCTGCATATCGGGCGTGCAGATGTCCGGGCAATTGGTGTAGCCGAAATAGACAATGCGATACGAACCATCAAACTCCTTAAAACTGCGTTTTTTGCCATTCTGGTCGGTCAGTAGAAAATCGCCACCAATTTTCGCGCCTGCCAGCGGCGCCGCGCTGAGTGGTTGTTGGGACGGCGCAGAGTTACAGGCCGAGATAAAAAGGAGCGCCAAGAGCGCGAAAAGGGGAGTTTTGTTCATAGCGGGGCCAGACATGGTCTGCTAAAGGCAAGTTATCAAGCATATTGGATGTGAAAATGGTGCAGATTCTGTTGAAAAAGAATTTTTTTCTCAGCCTTACGGCTGGGCTTATCGTGCCTGCTGCTGTTGGCGTAGTCGCGCCTGCCGCGTACGCGCAGTTTTCGGACAGTTATAATTTCTTAAAAGCCGTCAAAGATCGCAAGGGGGAGGAGGCCGAAAAGTTTCTTTCCGAGCCTGGCAGTGTCATCATCAACACCCGTGACGGCAGCACCGGCGAAACAGCTCTGCATATCGTCATCCAGCGCCGCGATTCCACTTGGCTTGGCTATCTGTTGCAGAAAGGCGCAAACCCCAATCTCGCGGATAAAAAGGGCACCACGCCTTTGATGTTGGCTACACAATTGGGGTATGTGGATGGCATCGATTGGCTTGTCCGTAAAAAAGCATTGGTCGACCAAACAAACCGTTCGGGCGAAACTGCGCTTATCCTTGCGGTGCAACTGCGCAATCCGGAGGCCGTCCGCGCATTGTTAAAGGCAGGGGCAAACCCAGACAAAACTGACAGCCGTGCAGGATATTCGGCACGTGATTATGCCAAGCAGGATGGGCGTGCTTCGGCCATTGCCGCAATCATTGAAAGTAACGGCAAGGCCGATGCTGCGGCAACGACAAAACCGACTGAGTTGGATTTTTCAGGCATCGCATCGCCAAAATAGCCGGTTTGCGAAGCTTGGGCTTGGTGTGATTAGCCCGGTACAAACGTCATCGCGACACCATTCATGCAATATCGCTTACCTGTGGGTTTGGGTCCATCGTCAAACACATGACCAAGATGTCCGCCGCAGCGTGCGCAATGCACTTCAGTGCGTGGGATACCGATTTTATAGTCTGTCCGTGTGCCCACCCCGCCAGCTAATGGCGCATAAAAGCTAGGCCAGCCAGTTCCGCTTTCAAACTTTGTGGAGGATGAAAACAGCCGGGTCTGGCATCCGGTGCAGACAAAATTGCCCTTGCGCTTTTCGCTGTTCAGCGGGCTGGTAAACGGGCGCTCGGTGTCTTCTTGGCGCAACACGCGGTAAGCGGCTGGCGATAGGCGCTTCTTCCACTCCGTGTCGCTGAACGTGATAGCAAAGCGTGCCTTCGCCGTTGCGTCCTTACCACAACCGAAGACAAACGCAGCCGCGCCAACGCTCGCGAGGGACAGAAATCTACGTTTGCTCAGCTTCATGACATGTTCCTTGATAAGCTCTGCCTGTAACTATGCCGCAGAGGCCGAAAAGGTTCCCTATCAATAACGCGACAGTTCCACATCCATCTTGCGATAGCCATGTACGAAGCATCCCGAGACACGCTCGGGTTCGGCCACCACATTTGGTCGGAGGCGGCGCGCAGCCATTTCCTCTAGCAGAATGCGGATTTGCAATTCGGCAAGCCGCGCACCCACGCAACGGTGGATACCATAACCAAACGCCAAATGGCGCCGCGCATTCTCTCGGTCGACGATCAGCTTGTCGGGATTTTCGAACACGGTTTCATCGCGGTTGGCCGATAGGTACCACATGCCGATTTTGTCACCCGCTTTGATAGGGGCACCAAATAGGTCATGGGCTTGCGTTGCAGTCCGCCGCATATGCGCCAACGGCGTCTGCCAGCGGATGATTTCGCTGACGGCATTGGTGATGAAGGCCGGGTTCTTTTCAAGCTTCTCACGTTCGTCCTGAAAGCTGTGTAGACCATAAGCATAACCTGACATCGAGTTGCGCGTCGTGTCGTTGCCACCAACGATCAGTAAAATGAGGTTACCCATATATTCGAACTGGCTCATGTCCTTCATCGGCGAATGGATCATCCGGCTGATGAGGTCAGGTGCTTCACCCCGATTTTTGCGCTCTTCCCACAAATGCTGGAAATAGGCACCCATTTCGAACATTTTGGCGAGCCGCGCTTTGCGCGTTTCTTCCGTACGGACCAATTCGATGTCGCCCGCCCAATCGGACCATTCGGTCAGCTTGCGGCGATCTTCCCACGGGAAATCAAACAGCAATGCGAGCATCTGCGTGGTCAATTCAATCGAGACGAGATCGACCCAGTCAAAAGTTTCACCGACAGGGAGCGAATCCAGCAATTCGGCCGTGCGACGGCGAATATCAACGGCCATCCGGTCCATTTCACCGGGCGTGAATGCCGGCGCGATAACGCGGCGTTCTTCGGTATGCTTTGGCCGGTCCATTGCAATGAACATTGGCATGATCACTCTTTGGTCTTCGGGGATCGGTTCGGCGAGGGCGTTGTCGTCAATCAGCGTGATGCCGCCATGTTCGAAGGACGATGAATAGATATCGGGCAATGCCTCAACATGCTGTATCGCTTTCAGCGTCGTGACGTTCCAATAGCTGCCAAAGTCTGAGCCTTCGATTTTGTTAATCGGCGCCTGCTCGCGCATTTCTTTGAAAATGGGATGCCAACGATCCTCAACATAGATATCGGCCTTCGTCACATCCCAGTGATGCGGTGCCTGATTTACTTCGTAAGGTAACGAATCGCTCTCAATTATCGGGGCAGTTGCCATTTTTCTCGACTCCTCTGAGGTTGGAAAGTGCCACTACTGACAAAAATGTCAATCCAGTTTCGAACCGCAACTTATAATGCACCCGGCCTATTTTACCCGCGAACTTTGATGAAACCGAACAGCTTGCGCCCACCCTCTTCGGACACGCGGCCGGCGCTTCCCGACTTCATCACATTTTTCTTGAACAGATAGACGCCGAAACTCAGCAGAAGCACTGCAAACAACATCTGGCCAATGATCGCTATCGCATTATACCAAAAATGCTGCCTTCAGGAATTTTCAGGTCAACGCCATCGACTTCATGAAAGCCGTCGAATTGCTTTACGAGCCCCTTTGCCTCTATTGCATTCATTCTCTGATGTGCCACGGAGTGAGTGTAAGTGCTGAATAAGGTTGGCGTGTGAATAGAGACAAGACAAATCTGGTTAACATTTTGGAAGGACGCGCCAAGAGCGAGGGGTTTGTTGCCTTTGGCATAGCACCCGGCCACCTTGCACCGCGCGCTGGGGAACGCCTGCGCCAATGGTTGCAGGAGGGTTGCCATGGCGAGATGCTTTGGATGGAGAGCCGCGCCGATGAACGCGCCAATCCGGAGATCTTATGGCCCGACGTGAAATCTGTCATCATGCTGGGCATGAGCTACGCGCCGCCGCAGGACCCGATGGTACTGGCGGACCAAGGTGATCGCGCGCGGATTTCGGTTTATGCGCAAGGGCGCGATTATCATGATGTCGTCAAAGGCGCGCTAAAGCGGCTCGCGGGATGGCTGGCGCATGAAGCGGACGCTGGCGTGAAAGTCTTCGTTGATACCGCGCCTGTTATGGAAAAGGCATTGGCGCAAACGGCCGGACTTGGCTGGCAGGGAAAGCACAGCAATGTTGTCAGCAGGGAACATGGCAGCTGGCTATTCTTGGGCGCGATTTACACGACTGCTGAACTTGAACCCGCGATAGCAGCAGAGGACAGTTGCGGTTCATGCAGTGCGTGTCTGGACATTTGTCCCACCAACGCATTCCCAGCACCCTATCGTTTAGATGCGCGCCGCTGCATTTCCTATCTCACCATCGAGCATAAGGGGCCGATTGATCCTGAATTACGTCCCTTAATGGGCGATCACATTTATGGCTGTGATGATTGCCTTGCGGTCTGCCCGTGGAACAAGTTTGCCGAAGCGGCGGCTGCGCACAAGGCGTTCTTGCCGCGCGCTGAACTGGTGGCTCCCCAAATTGCCGATTTGCTTACTTTGGATGATGCCGCTTTTCGAAAGCTGTTTTCAGGATCGCCGATTAAGCGGATTGGCCGAGATAGGTTTGTGCGTAATGTCCTGATCGCCGCGGGCAATGGCGGCAATGCAGGGGTCATCGCGCAGGTCGAAACATTGCTGCATGACCCGGCCCCGGTTGTGCGCGGGGCAGCGATATGGGCATTGTCGAGGTTGTCGCCTGAGAAGCTTGACCGCAGGCGGCGGGAGTTATTGGCGGATGAGCAGGATCCGTCGGTGCGCGCTGAATGGGACATTGCAGCTGGCGATAGCGAGATGACTGCCCGCTAGCGGCGCTGCAATGCCTCAACGCACGAAGCCCGGTCTACTGCTGCACCGTCGCTTCTTCGCGTATCGACATAAGTGACGACTTCGCGTCCACCCTTGCTTTCGGGATAAAGAAAAGCGTCGAGGATGCATGGCTTGCCGACAAATTGTAACTTGCGGCCATAGACTTCGACAACATCAAGCCGCGGTTCGCCGAATTGGCGCTTCAATGCGCTGACATCCTTCCCAATCACACTCTCAAGACCGCGCGCGACGACACTAGGCCGCGCAGGAAAAGACACAGCGGTGCGCTCCACAGGTGCGGGGGGACGTGCCGCCGGGCGTGCCATTGGACGCGCCTCCTGCGCCGAAACGCTGCCAGCCAGCAGCAACGTCCCTAAAGTGAGAGGGATGGCTATTTTAATCATGATCTATTTCCAGAATGAACCAAATGAACGGCCATTGCTGTGGCCAAAACTGGCACGAGAAGATTGACGAACGGCACCAGCATTCCAGCGGTGCCAAGAAGACCAAGCATCAGCCGTGGCAGCTTGTTGATTGCGCCCTTCGACTTTCCGTGGCGTGCGATGAGCATATCTTCAAGGTCGCGACCCAGAAGCAACGCGTTGATCAGCAGAAAGGCAATGGCCGTGCCGACGCCTGTAAACAGCAGCAGTAAGTATAGGGGTAGAGCGAGCAAATTATAGCCAGCCACCCGCACAATGGACTTCATGCCCATTTCTATGCCCGCGCCAAAGCTTGGCCGTTTCCCGAAGGCGTCGTGCTGCGGATAAAATTGATCCTCCACGGCATCGATAATATCGTCGGCAAAAATCCACGTGATCGCGACCGAGACAACGCGGAACAACAGAGCGCCCGACAAGACGATAATAGCTACCGATAGGAATCCAGACCAAAATCCGCCATCATCGACATTGAACCAAGCGAACAGCCATTGTAGGGCAAACCACAGACCAACGCCCAGAGCGAGGAAGCTTATGATGGTCAGAAGGACCACTTTGACCATGACAGCGGCGATGCGCCGGTCAGATAGACTTTGGAACGAAAGCATCAGCGCTTGGATCATCGCGCCGTTCTAAAGCGCTTGCCGGAAATGTCCAACCCCACTAGGGCGCGCTTGGCTTAAATAGGGATTCTGATGACTGATACACGCTTCGACGTTCTCGCAATTGGCAACGCGATTGTGGATATCATTGCCGACACCGACGATGCGTTCATTGCAAGCGAAGGTCTGACAAAGGGCAGTATGCAGCTTATCGACGAAGCGCGCGCGCAGGCGTTGTATGCGCATATGGGGCCAGCCCGCGAAATCAGCGGTGGTTCGGCGGCCAACACCTTGGCGGGACTTGCACGGCTAGGGCACAAGACAGCTTTTATCGGGCAAGTTGCGACGGACCAGCTTGGCGAAGTGTTCGCGCATGACATTCGCGCAGGCGGCATTCATTTCGATATTCCTGCCCGCGACGGTGCGCCATCAACCGCGCGCTGCTACATATTGGTGACGCCCGATGCGCAGCGCACGATGAACACCTTTTTAGGGGCGTCGCAATATCTGCCTGCAACCGTGATCGACGAATCCTTGATCGAAAGTACCGCGATTCTGTATCTTGAAGGCTATTTGTGGGACCCTGAGGAACCACGTGCCGCGATGCGCACCGCGATTGACGTCGCGCGTGCGGCTGGCCGTAAGGTTGCCCTGACCTTGTCAGACGCTTTTGTGATTTCGCGCCACGGTCCAGATTTCTTGGCCGAGATGGAAGCTGGACGCATTGACATATTGTTTTCCAACGAAGTTGAAATCTGCGCACTGAATAACAGCGATGATTTCGAAGCTTCGGTCGCTGCCATCGCTGCCAAAGTCCCGTTGCTCGTGTGTACACGCGGCGAACATGGCGCCATTGCGGTCGAAAATGGTGTGCGCACTGAAGTGGGCGCTGAGCCTGTGGCGCAGGTGGTTGATACCACGGGTGCTGGGGATCTGTTCGCAGCTGGTGTGTTTGCGGGTCTTACGCAGGGCCGTCCTATGGCGGAATGCCTTACGATGGGTGCCATATGCGCGGCTGAAATCATTTCGCATTATGGCGCGCGGCCAGAAGCGGACATCGGTGATCTCGTAGCCAAACGGCTGGGTTAATTCCTTTTTTTGCGGAAAAGGACACGGTCCTCGGCTCCGAAGCCCCATCGCCAGATGATCCAACCATAAAGGCCAAGGATCGCAGGGACGCCAACCGTCAATTCTACCCATTCGAACCGAGCGGGCAGGCTGACAAATGCCATGCCAAGCAATGCCCCAGCCGCGACCGCGGCCAACAATGCCCAGCGTAAAACACGGATTCTATGCCCCAACAATTGCGACAAAAACCGCGACTTTACCAATGACCCAATACCAAGCGAGATCATGAGGCCACACGCAACGGCGGCGGCCTGATATAGGCCAACATATTCCGGCTTTACCGGTAAATCCTTGGCCAATTGGATGAGGCCGACGCTCACGAGCGCCTGCACGACCAGCATGCCGATCGAGATCAACAGGTTTCGGTGGCGCGCCATATAGACCAATGCGGACTCGCTCACGACCGCCGTGGCTGCCGCCACCTCAGCAGCGAGCAAAAAGGCAAGCGCCCCAGTGCCGCCAACAAATTCTGGTCCGATCAGACCCATGACCGCCTCACCAGGGATGCCGAGAGCTAAGGCGATTCCCGCCTGCGCGGCGATGATCCAGAAGCCGACTTGGCCGACCTGTTTGGCAATTTCGGTATAATTGCGCGTTTGCAAGTTCCGTGTGATGACAGGGCCCAAGATCGGATCGAAGCTGCTTTTCAGTTTCTGCGGCAAGCTTGCGACCTGTTGCGCAACATAATATATCCCGACCACGGCTGGCGAAGCGAACAGCCCCAATATGGCAAGATCAAGCCGCCGGCTCCCCCATTCGGCTGCATCTGCTGCTGCTAGCGGCAAATTCCGCTGCGCGATGCCCAGCGAGCGAGTCAGGCTTGGCCGCCAGCCGCGTGGCGCGCCATAGCTGCGCCATAATGGCCAAAGCGCGAAGAACAACGCAGCCACGAGCGACGCAACATACGCTAAGATCAATCCGTCACGCGCCGAGTAAAAATAAAACACGCCCGCAGCGATGCTGATTGTCCATGGCTCAACAACCGCGCGTGCGCGCAAGGATGACACAATGTCGAACTTATAGGCAAGCGCCGATAATGCGATGTCGGTGGCCACAATCGCAAAAATTGCCAAGGGCAAGAAACGGTCAAGTCCGGTTATCCCGCTGTTCGGAAACATCAGCTGCGGCAGCGCAATGAAAAAGGCAGCGCCCAATGCCGACGCTGCCATCGCCGCAAGCAAGGCATCTGCGATGATGTGTGTCTGTGGCCGGTCACCCTTTGACAAAAGCTCTGCCAAGCCGCGGCGTAAGCCAAGGGATGCGAGTTGCGCGGCAAATTCAACGATAAGCAAAGCATAAGCAAAGCGGCCTAGCGCTTCGGGGCCATAAAGCCGTCCCGCTATGAACAGGAAAGGCATCCGCGCTGCCAAGCGCAGTACAAACCCAAAGACATTCGTCCGCCCGCCCTTGGCAAGCGCTTGAATATCGTCTTCGTCGGTTCTGGCTGCGGTCAAGTGGTGCCTCTGTTGGGTAGTTAGCGGATTTGACCCGCCGTTACCAGCTTTCGGACTTGAGTGGACGGGCAAGTAATTCGGCAATAACCGAATCGACCGTGGCCGCGTTCGTCAACAACGCGCAAACGGCTGACACGATTGGCATTTCAACGCCTAAATCCGTTGCCGACTTCAAAAGCACTGGCGCTGTAAACGCGCCTTCGGCGACAGTTTTTCTATCGGCTAGCAAGCTTTCCGATGCTTTCCCTTGCCCAAGTCCACGGCCCAAGGAAAAGTTGCGCGAATTTTCCGAACTGCACGTCAGCACGAGGTCGCCAAGGCCGGATAGGCCAGCGAGCGTCTCCGCTTTTGCCCCGCGTGCCAGGCCATAACGCTGCATTTCGGCAAAGCCGCGTGCGATTAAAGCAGCCCGGGCATTCAGGCCAAGGCCTGCGCCGTCGACGACACCGCACGCAATTGCGAGCACATTTTTAACCGCGCCGCCAATTTCCGCACCCACCACGTCGTCGGACCAATAGGTGCGGAATGACGGTGTCGCAATTGCACGCATAAGGACCGCACCCAGCGCTTGATTTGCCGAAGCGAGGGTAACTGCGGTGGGCTTGCCAGCCGCGACCTCATGCGCAAATGTTGGCCCGGACAGCACCGCCAGCGGGTTGCGTGGCCGGACTTGCGCTGCGATGTCCGACATCAGCATTTGGGTGTCGGCCTCAATCCCCTTTGCACATAGGATAAGCGGCGCTTGTGTGTCGGGAAGGGCCGCCAGCGTTGTGCGCACATGCTGCGCGGGGGTTACGACTAACAGTGCGCCGCATTTTTCCATGCGCGTGAGATCGGCCGTTGCCTCGATTCGTGTTGATAATGCTGTACCTGGCAGGAAGATGGCGTTTTCATGCCGCGCGTTCACACTACGCACTACGTCTTCTTCGCGCGCCCAAAGCAGCACATGGTCATGGACTTGCGCCATGGCAGCGGCAAGCGCAGTGCCCCATGCGCCGCCGCCAATGATGCCGACCGGATAAATGTCTAAGCTCATGCTTTCACGCCTGCACCGCGTGCCGGCGTGGCATTGGGGTCAAGCGGCCATCGCGGCCGTGCAACAAAGTCCAAACCATCGGTCAGCCCCATCGCAAAACGCTCTGCGCCGGCCCATGCGATCATTACGCCATTATCTGTGCACAACCATAAGGGGGGTGCGACAAAGCGCATACCGCGCTGCGCAGCGAGCTTCTGCAGCATTTCGCGGATCGGCACATTGGCCGCAACGCCGCCTGCGACGACCAACGCTGCGGGCGCGTCAATGCGATCAAGCGTATATGTGATCCGGTCATACAAACAATCGATCACCGCCAATTGGAACGACGCGGCGATGTCCTCAATTTTAAACTGGTCGGTTGCATGTGCACGAAGAACTGCGCTTTTGAGGCCAGCAAAGGAGAAATGCGGTTCATCCGCACCTTTCAACGGACGGGGCAAGGGCACGTTGCCGGGGTTGCCCATGGCCGCAGCGCGCTCGACCGCTGGTCCACCGGGAAAGCCGAGGCCCAATATCTTTGCTGTCTTGTCAAATGCCTCTCCGACGGCATCATCAATAGTGGTCGCCAGCCGGTTGTAATCGCCGACGCCGTTGACCCGAAGCAACTGGCAATGGCCGCCCGACACGAGCAACAGAAGATAGGGAAATTGCAGATCGGCATCAATCAGCCGAGGTGACAAGGCGTGGCCCTCAAGATGGTTGACTGCGATCAACGGTTTACCGGACGCCATGGCGAGTGCCTTTGCCGTGACCAAGCCGACCATCACGCCGCCGATCAGGCCAGGGCCAGCGGTCGCGGCAATTGCATCGACGTCTTTAAGGGTCAGGCCAGCGTCTGCTAAAGCGGTCGCGACCAACGGCGTCATGAGCTCGGCATGCGCGCGGGCGGCAATTTCGGGGACTACGCCACCAAAGGCCCGATGATGGTCCTCTTGTCCAGCCAAGGCATGGCTTAGAATCGTCCTGTCGGAACGCACGATTGCTGCTGCGGTTTCGTCGCAGCTGGATTCAAGACCAAGGATGATTGCCATTCCGCTTTCCCATAGGTGGACGTGGCGTTATGAACAAGCCGCATGACAGTTTCTATATTCACAGCCCAACGTCCTTTACGTATCGGAACGCGCCGTTCTCCGTTGGCTTTGGCGCAGGCCGAGATGACGATGGCCGCGCTCAAAGCGGTCCATAATCTGCCCGATGACGCGGTGACGCTCTTTCCAATGTTGGCGACAGGGGATAAAATTCAGGATCGACCACTTGCCGATATTGGCGGGAAAGCCCTTTGGACCAAGGAGTTGGAGCGCGCGCTGATCGACGATCAGATCGATATTGCCGTCCATTCGATGAAGGATGTGGAAACATGGCGTACCGATATTTTCGTGATTTCGGCCATGCTCCCCCGCGCTGATGTTCATGACCGGTTGATTGGGGCGTTGGCGCTTGATGATCTTAAGCAAGGGGCGCGGGTCGGGACGTCTAGTCCCCGGCGTGCAGCCCAATTACAACGCGCGCGGCCTGATGTGCAGATCGTGCCATTGCGCGGAAATGTTGCGACGCGGCTTGCGCATATTGATGCAGGTGACGCAGATGCCACATTGCTCGCGGCTGCGGGGCTTGACCGTTTGGGCATGGCCGGCGTTGGCGCAAAATTGTCGCTCGACGCGTTTTTGCCAGCAGCGTCGCAGGGCGCAGTCGGCATTGATTGCTTGGCCAGCCGCGAAGACCTGATGCCCGTTATTGCCGCAATCAATGATACCGATACGTTTGTGGCCGTGAACGCCGAGCGCGATTTTCTCGCTGCCGTGGGTGGCAATTGCCATTCGCCAGTTGCCGCATTGGCGCGGATTGAAGGAATGCAGATCAGATTGCGCGCCGAAATTTTCACTGCCGACGGCAGCGAAATGCAGTTTGGCGAATGCCTATATGCGATTGGTAGCGATGGCGCGGCACAGCTTGCACAAGAATTGCTGGGTAAAGCGAGCGCAGATCTGCGGGGGATGTTCGCATCATGAAGTTGTTAATCATCCGGCCGCAACCTGGAGCGGATGCCACTGCACATCGCCTGCGTGCGGCTGGACATGCGGCGTGTCTCATGCCGCTGTTCGGCATTGAACATCTGCCGGTGCAGCGTGTGTTAGCGGAAGGCTATGATGCGATATTGCTGACCAGCGGCAACGCCGTGCGGGCAGCAGGGGAATACCTGACAGGCGATCACAATCTGCCGGTTTATGCGGTGGGCAGTGCTACTGCCAGTGCGTTGCACAAGCTGTCGGTGCCGGTTGCCAAAACGGGTTCGGAGGGCGTGCAAGCGCTGGTAGGGGCGGCTGGCGCGGATGGCCACAAGCGTCTGTTATGGCTCGCGGGCGAGGACTACACTGCTATCCCACAGTTAAACGGGGTCAGTATTGATATCGAAATCGTCTACCGAAGCGCAGCAGTCAGCACGCCAGATGACTTCGCGAGCAAGGTA
>NZ_JARXAI010000018.1 GCF_029865925.1 Sphingorhabdus sp. | reverse complement strand
CACCATTTCGATGTTACCGTATGAAGCCAAACCCTCAGGCTTTACGCGTTCATCAAGGTAGCGTTGACAATACACATCGAACGCTAACTCTTTCGCCGTTAACTTGGTTTCAACGTAAGCTCGGCGGTCCGCCTTTTTCTTTTCTATTGGATCGGTTCCGGTACGCGCCATATGAGCAAGTTCATGCGCCCGGCTTCTTGCCTTATCCGGTGCAATCTTCTCAGTCCGTCCGATAATTTCTCGGCGCACTGGACTACCCCGCCCGCCCATTCGAAACTGAAAGATGTAGCTCTTGACACCGGCCGGCGTCACCCGGACACCAAAACCTATTGGGTTATTATCCCAAAGATAATGTGTCTTACCGGTTTTTTCAAGAGCATCGACAGACCGCTTAGATATCGCCCCCTGCGTCATTACAACAACCTCAGTATTATTTTAAATAACATCACCATGACATCACATTTGCGGAATATCAAGACATGTCAAAATACAATGACCATTAAAAAATATATATTTTTCATGTATTTTAAGATAAATTGTCATCTGAAGGAATGTCAGGATATAAATAAATCTCACACTGGGGGTGTGGGGGTAGCAGGTTCGAATCCTGTCGTCCCGACCAATTATTTTCCTAACATCATAACATCTCGGACCCGCAGCCACCGCGCCATGAACCGCTGTGCAGATTTTGCTTTCCTACAAATAACCATATCGGTTATAAATTGATTCGAAAGTGAGGTTGTTTTGGTGATAGACCATATTGACCAATTGATTGACGAATTAATCGCACGCGAAGGCGACTTTGTGGACCATCCGGCCGACACAGGCGGTCCGACCCGGTGGGGTATTACGCAGGCAGTTGCCCGCCGTCATGGATACACTGGCGAAATGCACACACTACCGCGCCACATGGCCGCTGCGATGTACAAACGCGTATATTGGCACGCGGCAGCCTTTGATCAATTGGAACGCCTTGCGCCGAAACTTGCGGCGGAGATGTTCGACACCGGCGTCAACATGGGCACAGGAACCGCTATAGGATTTTTGCAACGCGCGCTGAACGCCCTCAACCGCAATGGCCGCGACTATCCCGACATCGCCATAGACCGGAAAATCGGCCCCGAAACGCTGCGCGCCGTGCAAGCATTCTTCCGTTGTCGCGGAAACTCTGCCGAGCCTGTCCTGACAAAGGCGATCAATGCGTTGCTGGGCGCCCATTATGTCCACTTGGCAGAATCCCGTCCCGCGCAAGAAGCGTTTTTGTGCGGCTGGCTCGCAAACCGAATTGGCTAAGAACATCTAAGGAAGGAATTTATCATGTCACTCCTCGAAGGCATAATTGGGCCAATCGCAAACCTGATCGATAAGATCATTCCTGACCCAAAGGCGCGCGATGCAGCCAAGCTTGAGCTCATCAAACTGAAAGGTAGCAAGGACATGGATGCCCTGCGCACGCAACTATCCGCCGTTCTTGCCGAGGCGCAGTCGGCGGACCCGTGGACCAGCCGCGCACGCCCAAGCTTCCTGTATGTGATATATATCATGCTGTTATGGTCCATACCCATGGGACTAATCGCCGCTGTCGCGCCTGACAAAGCCGCGAATATTGCATTGGGCATGAACGCCTATCTCAATGGCCTTCCCGAACCGCTATATGCGCTGTTTGGCACTGGGTATCTGGGGTACACCGCCGCCCGCCAATGGGGTAAGTCGCGGGGCACAGAAAAATAGTTGCTTAAGGCAGGCTTCATACCTTACGCCTGTATTCCCGCTAGGATTTATATGGGACTCAGGAGAAACAAAATGAAGAAATTAGTCGCAACTGTTGCTGCTCTCGCATTTGCTGCATCGCTCACCGCATGTGGCGAAGCTGGCGAAAAGGCAGCCGAAGAAACCACAGAAGAAGCAGACGCAACGGGTAACGCCATGGAAGCTGGCGCCGAGAACGCCATGACCTCTGCTGAAGACGCCGCCGACGCAACCGCAGAAGCAGCCGATGAAGTCGCTGACGCAACTGCCGGTGCAGCTAAAGAAGCCACGGCAGCCACCGGCGCTGCTGTTGAAGTGGCTGGTAAAGACATGAAGGAAGCCGCCAAGTAATAGGCGCTTTCTTAAGCGAAATTGGCCCGCCCTGCCCTGTGCAGCGGTGGGCTTTTTCAGGTACTACATATCGTCAGGGCGCGCCCGAAAAAACATTTAATAAATGAAAGTGGTGTACCATTTATTTCAATGACTTACGGAAACTATGGCTCTAGGATTATGGAGTTCTTGATGCTTTAGGCATCAGATAGGCATCAGCCAATATGGTTTCGCGGGGCATTGGCATCGGGATGGAATTGCCAGGACCTCGGGCTGTTAGTGCCTGTGGTAATGTCGATGCGACTAAGTACAAAATTTCTGCAATGTTGTATGTTACCCCCCCGGGGGGGGTAGGACAGAGCGCTGCGTGATTGTCACCGGCTACCTTCGCACGAAATTTTTTTAAAACTGATTTGATTAACAACTGAGAACCGCCCGCGTGTGTAAGACTTCACCATCGTTTGTATCAGACACTTAAAGCATGTATTTCTGCAATACGACGAGATCCGTCGTTGCGGGCAACCAGCGCCGAGTATTCGGGCACCTCGATCCAGGTCGCAAAATCGCGGGTCAACGGTTCCGAGGCCACGACTATGCTGTTGGCCTGAGCTGCCCCGCCGATCAGCTTCCACTCCTCGTCGTGCAGTCCGTAGTCACGGCCAAAGGTGTACCACATCGAAAGGAAGTCGGCCGAGCCTTGTAACTGGCTTACATCGAACCGGCCGAAATCGAAAGTGTAGCGAACCGCGACGAGGTTGGTTCCATCGCAAAAGATCAGATTGGCCGAGGATGAACGGGTTATTCCGTGCCGTTCCCGCACCTTTCGGATTGTTGTCAGTGCGTCGCGGATTGCGTCAAGGATCGCTTCAGGGGAATTAATCGCGTACGCGTCGGGCAGGGCCGAAGCCACCAGCGCATAGATCCATTCGCTGTCGGTCGAGCCCGAGATCGCGCGCGCGAACTCGGGTCGGACGTGCGGTACCAGATCGAAGCGCATGTCGCGAAAGCCAGCGAGGTCGCCATTGTGCGCCATTGCCAGCGGGACGCCGTCGAAGCGAAAGGGATGAACGTTCTGGTCGTTAACCTGCACCGTCGAGGTCATCGGCACTCCACGGATATGGGACAGCAATGCACCGACCTTTAGCTTACTCGCCAATTCCTTGAGGTTGCGGTCAAACACCGCGACTTGGGTGGTCCGGTAGCGATAGGGTGTGTGCGGTTCGTGGCTCGACGGATCCCACGCAGCCATGCCGAAGCCGGCGAGGTTGAGCATTGACAGCATCTGTGCCGCAGTAGTCTGGTTAAGCAACGATGAATCCGGGGCATAGAGCAAGTGGTCGAGCAGGACCGGGCTACCGAGGTAGGAGAGTATCCTGCACATTAGATGGCGCTCCTTCGGCAGTGTTGGTTGAATTGCTCCAGGGACACCGCGCGACCTAGATGCCGGTTGGCCCTGCGTTGGTCGCGCACCAGTTGCCTTCCGACCGCGGCAAATAGGGCGAGGGCGAAAGGCTCAGGACTTCGGCGCATGGCGTCGAACATTGCTTGTGGCAGTTGCAACGCAACTGTGTCCTCAGCAGCCTCAAGTTCGAGGGACTGCTGGGATTTATCGAACAGACCGACAAGGCCGGTCATTTCGCCGGGTCCATGGACCATAATCTGCTCGCGGCCTTCGCGACGCGGCAGAACCGATCGCAATGCTCCGCGCAGCACTATGGTCAAGGCACGCCTCTCGCTTGCGGCCTCGGTGGACAGGGTGCCACGAGGAATGGTGAGGCACGTTCCGAGGTCAGTCAATTTCGCCGCACCTTCAGTCCCCAACTCAGCGAGTCGGCCGAGGGCCGGGAATAGCCCTGCCGCATCGCCGACCATGGCGGTCTCACGGACCTGAGCCGGGACGCGAAGGGATGACACATCATAGCGCTCTTCCGCCGCGATCCGCTCCAAAGTGACGCGGGTGCGGGAGGCGACCAGGCATCTTAGGGTATCGATTAGTTCTAAGGTCCACGGTTTGCCGTCGGCCAGCAGAGCAAGGAAACGCTCCCTCGGGATTCGCAGCCCTTTGCTGTTAGCCATCGCTGTAACATTCGCGGATCGCAGGCCATCGTCAAGCAGCGCAAATTCACCGACCACCTCACCCGGCCCGATTGCACTCACCGCAGCGGTTGCGTCGCCGGGGGTGCGCGTCGTGATCTCCAGTTTTCCGCTACCAATGATGTAGAGTGCGTCGGCTAACATACCCTGCCGAAACAGGGTTTCGCCGCGGCGGATGGTAAATTGATCGGTCGCCTTGACCAGCTCTGCGAGCGCGTGGGCCGACAGTGCAGACAGCTGCCCTGAATTTTGCAGAAAAACTCCCAAGAACACCCCCTTGGCCTATGCGCCAGCCTTTTTTAGTCAACGGTCAAATTCTAACACATTGCGCCATTAAATGCGAGCCCGCCGGAAGCCAACTCCGGTTGAACCAGTCGCACACCGAACTGATGGTGCATCCGATTGAACCGCGCCTCGGAACGTTTTTACGGAACACGACAATTTATATCTTAAAATCGATTAGATAGATGTTATCATTTTCATTCCATACAGCGCGCCGTAGAGGATGTAATTGATAACACTTATATCATTGATATTGTGTTATAAATTATCAAAGCAAAAATATCTGGCTGTTGATTGCTACCCGTCGATGTCCAACGGACAGGTGTGTTAAATCTGCGCTGCTTGCGGCATGGTCGGCATGCAGACATCATCAAGACCTAGCACATGGGTCAAGCGGCCAAGTGCAATCCAGGAGCCGATGGAAAATGTCATATCTACGATTTCGGCATCGGAAAAATGCTGGTGCATCCGGTTCCAAAAATCTTCATCTGTCTTTAGCCCCTTTGGCTCTTCTCCCAGCCGTTCGGCAAATTCTATTGCTAATAGCTCACGGTCACTGAACGCGGTTGCCGCGCGCCAGTTTTCTACGTCATCGTAAAATCCCTCATCTGGCGGGGTATTATCACGGATCGATGAGGCTTTCGCCACGTCGCCGCCGCTGCGTTCGATATGTCCAAATAAATCACGATCGGCGCGCATGGTAAGACACAAAGCGCAGCCATTTATCTGAGCCGTGCGCATTCTTGCCGCCTCCATCTCACGCATCGACAGTTTTGAGTTCTCATAGATAGCCAGCGAATATTGACCCGCCGCCATGCCAATTTCAGGAGCGTAATGCGTCCAGACATAAGCGGAAGGATCGGCTTCGAATTGGGCAGGAATGGCAACATTTGGCATGGGGCGGTCCTCTCTATGGATCTAGTTACTTTGTCTCGTAGGTCAAAACGCTGACGGTACAAATTCTCGATGATAAAACAAACATAGATGATTGTTTTATCATCGCCAAGCGGTTTGCCTTAAACCGTTTCTGGCGTACCGAGGATGACGGTCGCCTGGCTAGATAATGTGCACCCGTTGGTGAGCGCTAGAGCGGCATTGCAACCTGCAATCTAGTTAACTGCCTGTCCGATATATTTCGACGATACATCTTTAAAAAAGCTCCAAATAATGACCCTCGCCAAAGTAATTTCTGGCAGCATTTTCACATTCGACGAACTCGCCGGGGCCGTGGATGCTGGTGCAGAAGCGGAGGTGTTTAAACACTTCAGAGATTTGAAGGCCGGGCGGCTTGCCGTGCTTATCTCGCATCGGTTCAGCGCCGTGCGCACGGTCGATCAGATTGTAGTATCTTGGGCGAACTGAAGGCTGTCTGGAATCATCTGCGCAGTCATCTTGCGGGAAACTTCATCATTGACTGGTTGCAGACAAGCGAGCATTCTCATTTTACAGTCAAAGGGGACGTTCATGCAAGTTATTCGCTGGCCTTTTATCAGCACAATGTTGCTGGCCGTAAGCGTGCTTTTGTCGGCCCAGGCCAACGCCGAAACCACCTCTGCTGGCAGTGTGGCCTACCAAAACTACTGCGCGGAATGCCACAATGCCAACCTGGCGGGCGGTGCTCATGGTGCTGCTTTAACCGGCGAGCGGTTCCGCACCCGATGGGGCAAAGGCGGCGTGCCACCCTTGGCTACCTTCATCCGCAGCATGATGTCGATGAACGTGCCGGCTAACGCGCCGCCCTCCGTGGTCAACGGCATCGCAGCCTTCCTGCTGCGCAGCAACGGCATTGCGGTGAGCGAACTAAAACCAGATGAAACCACTTGGCAAGGCGCGGCCGGCATCATGGAGGCAGCCCAAAGTGCCGGGGGCTGGGTGAACCGGGAAACACCATCAACGTCACCGGTCACCGATGCACTGCTGCAAAAACCACCTGCCGCGGACTGGCTGCAGTGGCGCCGCACTGAAGATGGGCAGGGCTTTAGCCCGTTGTCGAGCATCAACACCAAATCGGTGGGGCGCCTGCGGCTCGCCTGGGCGATGACGATGAAAGACGGCAGCAATCAGCCCACACCGCTCATCCATGACGGCGTGATGTACCTCACCCATCCGGGCAACGTGGTGCAGGCAATCGACGCGGCCAGCGGCAGTCTGCTGTGGGAGTATGCCTACCCATATCCCGAAGATTCACGCACGCTCGGTGGCCCTACACGCAATATCGCATTGTATCAGGACAAGGTATTTCTGGCCACTTACGACGCCGCCGTTGTGGCGCTGGAAGCGCGCACCGGCAAGCTGATGTGGCGCGCAGTGAAGGCAGACTATCGCCAAGGCTACACGCACACAGCAGGGCCATTCATCGCCGGTGGCGTCGTGGTGAGCGGCATCAACGGCTGCGAACGCTACAAGAAGTCCGGATGCTTTATCACCGGACACGACCCAAGCACAGGCAAAGAACTGTGGCGCACCTCAACCATCGCAATGCCGGGTGACCCCAATGATGCCAGCTGGGCGGGTCAGCCCGTTGAATTGCGCGGCGGCGGCGACAACTGGATTACCGGTAGCTATGACCCGCAGTTGAACCTATATTACTTCGGCACCGCCCAGGCGAAACCTTGGGTAGCAGCCAGCCGCGGTATGACTGCGGCGGACGCCGCCCTTTACACCAACTCGACCCTGGCACTCGACCCGCGCACCGGCAAATTGCAATGGCACTTTCAGCACGTACCTGGTGAAACACTAGACATGGAAACCGGCTTCGAGCGCGTGCTAGTGGATATCGGGTCAGACAAATTGGTGCTCACTGCCGGCAAGGACGGCCTGTTATGGAAACTCGACCGTCGTAACGGCAAGTTTGTCGCTGTCACCGAAACGCTTTATCAAAACGTATTCAAGTCCATCGACCATAGCACTGGTCGCGTGGAATACCGCGATGATATCATGAATGCAGGTGTGGATGACAAGGTGTCGGTCTGTCCGAGCATCTATGGCGGCCACAACTGGCAAGCCAGTGCCTATGATCCGCCAAGCAACTTGCTGTTGTTACCGTTGCACCAATTGTGCGTCGACATGACTGGCCGTGCCGTGGAGCGCAAAGAAGGCGGCGGTGGTTATGGCGGCGAATCCACCGTCCACCCCATGCCTGGGACCGACGGCATGCTCGGGCGCCTGAGTGCCATTGATGTCACGACTTTAAAGCCGCGCTGGTCACACACGCAGCGCGCCATGTTCATGACCTCCGCACTTACCACCGGTGGTGGCCTGGCGTTCATTGGCGACTTGGATCGGTACTTTAAGGCGTTCGACGTGAAGACCGGCGAGGTGGTCTGGCAAACACGCCTTGGTTCGGCGCCGCACGGTTACCCTGTTACCTACGCGGTAAGTGGCAAGCAGTACATCGCCGTGACCACGGGCATGGGCGTGTTCAAGCTGGTGACCGCGCAACAAAGCCCGGACATCTACCAGCCGAGCGGGGGCAACATGGTGTACGTGTTCGAGCTGGCCGACTAACGAGCGGGTCAGCCGCCGTCGCGCAGGCTTCGGACGCGGCGCATAATCATCGACCTAGTCCGGTCCGAGCGAAGTGCTTGTAGCGATAGGACGGCTGCGTGATGCAGGAACTGATGCTATTCGTGCCTCACGGCAACGCAGAGTATCTAGCCCGGCCGCCAACGTTTTATGATGAGACCTATGCGTTTTTTGGTCTCGTGCGGCATGCCGGAATTCAAATAAGGTTCGCCTAGCAAGAAGCGCAGCATGGTCCTTTGATTCCCGCAGCGCACCGAGAATCTGCCCTTCGGTAAACTGATATCGATTCATCCTTCCGTCTTTCTCTTCAGGGCTGGGCTCTAATTAAAAATAGAGAAAGTTTAAGAGGTCACTTCACCAAACAATCTGGGCTGACGATACGGTCTGTCCGTGAAGCTTCTCCAGCATGGCGAGCTTACTCTCAAATGTCGACGCGGCAACCAGCACGCCAGCATGATTGGATCGGAGATGTTAGGCTTACCCCAGCTTTATCGAAGCGGGCTCTTTAATCGCCTGAGAAAAAGACAAAATACTTAACATCGGATCTTGCACTGCTGCAGCATTGCCGCCTACGACAGTGTCCAAGGGTACGGATGACACTCATATCAATTATGAAACGATGTGGCCAATCTGGTCGGTTGGTGTACGCCAAGACAAGTTCAGAGAGGCTGGGTTGGATTTTTGTAGGCACGGGAAAAGGAGAAGCAAATGACAGGACAACTTGCCGGCAAGACGGCGATCGTAACTGGAGCCGCTAGCGGTATCGGGCTAGCCATTACGCATCTCTACCTAGCTGAAGGCGCAGAAGTGCTTGCCGTGGATCAGCAGCGCTTTGACGCAGCAGATCTGCAAGCTGGCGACAAGCTCGCACTCCTCTTGTGCGACATTACGGCACCGAATGCCGCAGAGAGTATAGTCAACACCGTGCTCTCCCGCTTCAGCAAGATTGATATCCTCGTCAACAACGCTGGAATTTGCTTGCCGGGTACTGTTGAAGACCAGACGCCGGAAAGCTGGTTAAGAACTATGGAGGTCAACGTCACGGCACCCTTTATGATTACCCGTGCCGTCCTGCCGCACATGAAATTGCGCCAGTCTGGCCGGATCATTAATCTCGGTTCCATCATGTCAGACTTTGGCGGGCCTTCGCTCTGCGCATACGGCACCAGCAAGCACGCAATTGCGGGCCTTACCAAATCACTATCTGCTGATCTGGGTAAATTTGGTATAACTGCAAACTATCTGCAGCCCGGCGCAATAATGACGCCATTGGCTGCCCCTTCTATGGCAGACCCTGCTTTCCGCGCTTATTGGGAAGAAAAAGCGCCTGTTGGTCGTATTGGAGAGGCGCACGAAGTTGCCGCTGCGGCTCTTTTTCTGGCAACAGATAGCGCTAGTTATGTGAGCGGTGCTGGTATCAAAGTATGTGGCGGGGCAATCTCGCGGTTCTAATGCGTGAGAAAACGACTTGGCAGCGTCGGGATGGATGTGACGGTGTCCAATTCCCGTCACTTGGGTAAGAACCGCTTAAACTCCTTGGCTTTCGAAGCTAAGGTAGCATGATGAGAGACAAGCGACTGGAACCAAACCGTTACAGGCGTATAATTCATTGCTCATAAGCAGGCCTCCATACTTTCACGGGCGAGTGCAACCAGCTTTGGAAAGCTCATCGCGCGCTCTTTCGCGTGTGCGGATGCCGCAGTCCCCCGAATGACCCGGCCTTTGATTCCGTGGAAAATTGCCGCAAGTCGGAAAAAATTGAATGTTACATAAAAGGCGTAGTCGGCCTCAGAAATCAACGCGCGGTCAGTACGGCGACAATATGCTGCCAGATAGTCGGCTTCAGATGGAATTCCGAGCTCAGCTAAGTCGGCACCCCCTAACCCTGCTACGATGTCTGGAGGCATCCGAAACATCATCGCATGATAGGCGAAGTCGGCGAGTGGGTGCCCCAGTGTTGACAATTCCCAATCCAGAACCGCCAGCACACGTGGTTCTGTCGGATGAAATATCATATTATCGCAACGGAAATCGCCGTGAACGATGCTAGTCTCATCGCCGAGCGGAATATTAGCCGGCAGCCATTCTACCAATTTGTCCATTTCTGTATCACGCCCTGCATCGGCATCTTGAAGATACTGCTTCGACCAACGCGCAATCTGTCGCTCGAAATAATTGCCTGGCCTGCCGAAGTCAGAAAGGCCAACCGAAGCGGGATCAATTCTATGAAGGGACGCAATGGTAGCATTCATAGCATCAAAATAGGCTGCGCGGTCGCCAGTTTCGACATCAGGAAATGTGGCATCCCAAAAGATACGCCCTTCAACCATCTCCATGATAAAAAACGAAGTGCCAATAATGCTATCATCTTCACAAAGACCGTAAACCTTAGCCACAGGAAAACGGGCATTCCCAAGCGCTGATAAAATTCGCGCTTCTCGATCAACCGCATGGGCACCCTTTAACAGATCACCCGGTGGCTTGCGGCGTAATACGTACGACTTTGTATTCGTTATGAGCTTATAAGTAGGATTAGATTGGCCGCCTTTAAATTGTTCAACTGTGAGAGGCCCAGCAAAGCCTTCAACATTTCCAATCATCCAGGCGACTAATGCCTGCTCGTCGAACAGATGTTCTAACCTAACAGGCGTTGTGCCCATGTTTGCATCTGTGCCAGTAATCATAAAATCAACTCCACAACCAGAATTTACAGGCGCAACAGGGGCAGGCCGATGATCATGCGCATAACTTGATGGACAATCTCGCTGCCGCTCTTGGTCGACAACCGCTTCGCCAAAGGGGAAAAGCGAAACTTGTCAGGCGCGGATACCCAGCGACGACACTTAAAACTGGCACCTTCGCGTCGTCGTCCTCGTGGAACTTAGACTATCGGATTATTAATGCTCGTAGTTCTTGAGCGCCGTATCGCGATTATAGGGTGTCAGCTCGTTAATGCGTCCCTGTTCTACCTTTTCCAGCCAGTTAGGGTCCGCAAGAAGAACCCGGCCCAGCGCTACGAGATCAAACTCGTTGCGCTCGAACATCTTTACAAGATCCTCCAGACGACCCAACATCGGAGACGACACGCCTTCGACAAAATCCTGCATCAAATCTCGATCCATACCGATCGATCCTACGGTGATCACTGGCTTACCCGTAATCTCCTTGATCCAACCACCAAGATTTTTGTGGTTACCCTCGAACTCTGGTTCCCAGAAACGGCGCTGCGAAGCATGGAAAATATCCACCCCGGCGCGGGCCAATGGGTCGAGCCAGCGGTGCAGCTCGTCCGGATCGGCTGCTAGTTTTACATCATAGTCATAGGTCTTCCATTGCGAGACACGAAAGATGATGGCAAAATCTTCGCCTACCGCTGCTCGGCAGGCGGCAACAACCTCGGCCGCAAATGTGGCGCGGTCCGCAATGTCCGGTCCGCCATAGCGATCATTTCTTAGGTTGGTTCGATCCCAGAAGAATTGATCGAAAATATACCCATGGGCCCCGTGCAATTCTATTGCGTCGCATCCAATCTCTTTTGCCAAGCGCGCAGATTTTGCAAATGCGGCGACAGTAGCATCAATATCCTGTTGCGTCATAGCGCGACCGCCCTCGATGTCCGGCCCGGCGAAGCCTGACGGACTAACCAACGGAGCGTGTGGTGAATCGGGGAAGTTGAAATCCATGCAGCCGCCGACGTGCCATAATTGCGGAACAAACATTCCGCCTTCGGCGTGGACGGCATCAATTGCGCCCTTCCATCCGGCAAGCGGTTTCTCGCCATCAAATAGCGGTATGTTGTCCGCGGCAACAGCGTGATCAATCGCCACTCCAGTGCCCTCGGTTATAATCGTACCGACACCACCAGCGGCACGACGGCGGTAATATTCTGCACCATCTTCTCCCAGTACGCCCCCGGGAGCAAAATAGCGTGACATGGGGGCCATGCAGAAACGGTTAGGGGCCTTTAGCGATTTACACGCGAAGGGTTTATTTAGCGGAGCAAGCAAGACGGCTAAATCATCAAGCGGTGCAGTAGACATCAGGTTAAATTCCTTAAAAATGCGAGCAATGCCTCATTATAGGCAGTGGGGTTCTCGAGTTGTGGGGAATGTCCTGTGTCCATTGTCAGAAGCGTGCCATTCGCAGCACAGTTTGCAGCAAAGCCCGCAATCGCAGGGTCGGCGATTGCATCTCTGGCTCCGCCAATCGACAGGACAGGGAAAGTAAAGGATGCCAGCAGTTCGCGCTGATCAAGCGTTGCAAGACCGGCAAGTGTTTCGCTTGCGCGCGGCGCAGTTGCCAAGAACCCTCGCTCGACCCAACCGATCATTGCCTCGCTTGCGCCTTCACCCGATGCGCCCTCAGCCAGCGCCCGGAAAAAGCCAGGGCGGTCAGCGGTAATTGCGCCAGCGATTGCGAGAACGTCTTCAGGCATGCCGCCGTGTGGAAACCCGTCGCCTTGTACATAACGAGGCGATGCCCCGCAGGTCAGAATAAGTCCTGCGACACGATTGCCAAGCAACGCGGCAGCGGCAACTGCCACGGCGCCGCCCAAGGACCACCCATTTAACGCAACACGCGGTACATCGCAGCGATCGATGATCGCAGCAACATCGCCGGCAATAGCAGCGATCGACATGTCGGTAAAATCCCGGTCAGAACGACCGCAGCCACGGTGATCAATCACAATGGCGCCATGTCCCGCAGCAAGGAGCCCCTCGACCGCCGAAGCCCAATAATCTCCAGACATACCCCAACCGTGGATCAGCACGACCGGCAGTCCGGGCGCACGATGGTGCTCAAAATACACTCGGCCACCAGTATCAGTTTCAAAATAAGCCATAAAAGCTCCTATGCAGGCGGCGACAGGGTGACGCCGGGAAGCGGATTGAAGTGGTGCATCTTCACCTTGCGGTGCGCGATCTTCCAGACGCCGTCACGCCTTTCGAACGTATCAAAATAAGTCGCACTGACGGTTTGCGCCTGACCATCGGACGTCGTGCCAATACAGTCCACGTCACATAGGCCGGTCGCGCGGTCATCACCTTCAAAGGAAACGGCGAGGTTCGTGGTGAAGTGGCTGGATGCAAGCCAAGCGTCCCACAGAATATCCTTGGTTACATGCGCAATGCCGTCAGTGCCCTCAAAGCTGCCAAAGGGGGGACCAATGTCCCATATGGCATCTGGCCACCATATTGCACGGAAGCGCTCCCAGTCGCGCTTGTCAAAGCCGTGGCAATAGTCGCTAACCAAATCATGCATCGCGAACCGGCTTTCAACACGGTCTAAACGTTGTTCGATATCAGAGGTCTCTTTCATATCAATTCCTTGAGGTAGCGCACATCAGTCAAGATAGGCGGCGAATTTCTCCCGCGCTGCGGCGAGACGAGCTGGCACATGATAGCTCGGGAAAGGCCCAGCAAATGGCTGAACATCTCTCAATATGTCCTTCGCCACGCCGATTTTGTGAACCTCGGTGGGTCCATCGACAATCCCCATTTCTGGCACATATTGCCACATATCCATCAACGGCGTTTCGTTCGACATGCCGAGTGAGCCGTGCAGATGCAGTGCGCGATACACGACGTCCTTAAGCACGCCGGGCATGGCGGCTTTGATTGCGCTAATTTCGCGCCTCACTGGGCGGGTATAGGTCTGATCGCGGTCGAGCAGCCATGCGGCATAGAGGACATGCAACCTAAATTGCAGGATCTGCGTATAGCTGTCGGCAATTTTTTCTTGGACCATCTGCTTGTCGGCCAGACGTTCGCCCTTGGTGGTTCGGCTAACGACGCGTTCTGTCATATATTCCATCGCTTTATTCAACATGCCGACAGTCCGCATTGCGTGATGGATACGGCCGCCTCCAAGGCGCGACTGAGCAACCTTAAAGCCAGCGCCGATTGGACCAAGGTGGTTCGCCTCAGGCACGCGGCAGTTGGTGAAACGAAGATAGCCGTGGACCCCACTGCCGATCTCATCCTTTGGACCAACTGCCGTATTACGTATTATCTCAAGTCCCGGCGTATCATGCGGAACGATTAACATCGTCGACCCCTCATGCACTGGAACGGTTGGGTCGGTGATAACCATGACAATAAGGAACTCAGCAATGCACGCGTGGCTAGCGTACCATTTCTCGCCCTCAATTACCCATTCGCCGGCATTTAGATGCGCCTTGCACGTGAATTCGCCGGGATCAGCCCCAGCCTGTGGTTCGGTCATTGAATAGCAGGAAACAATCTCACCATCGAGAAGTGGCTGGAGATACTTAGCTTTCTGATCGGGCGTACCAAAACGCGCAAGTATCTCTGCATTACCAGTGTCAGGTGCTTGGGTGCCAAAAACGGTAGGCGCAAAGCGACTACGGCCCAGGATTTCGTTCATCAGCCCAAGCTTCAGTTGGCCAAGGCCTTTTCCGCCGAGTTCGGGGCCGAGATGGCACGCCCAAAGGCCGCGTTTTTTGACCTCTTCCTTCAGTGGCGCCATGATACGCGCTGCTCGAGACCGCGGGTCGACATGCGCCCCAGGATCGCGAAACACCAGATCGAGTGGCTCTATCTCTTCGGCAACAAACCCGCGCATCCATTCCAGTTGCAGTTCAAATTCAGGCTCGTTTGAAAAATCCCATGCCATCAGTAAATATTATCCTTATTTTTTGGATCCAACCATACTCATTGCCCTGCACTTCAGGCACGTTCGCTACATAGTTCTGCGCCAGACATCTATATAGCCTGCATTTCCCTTATTCCGCTCGCGTTATGCTAGATCGGCGCCGCTTTACCCGAAAGTCCGGCCCCCATACTGCACCTTCCCGCGACTGATAAAGTTGTCGAATCTTTTTTGCATAGTTACTAGTTAAGAACAAGCAAGAATGGTGGTATTCAGAAGTTTTGATATTTTTTACGTTAAATACAGATAGATGTATCATTTATCCTCAGATAACTTGCGCCTTTAACAAAATTTGCTTGTCGATAACAAGCAAGTGAGGCATCCTGATAATTGGAGCGTAAACTGCGCCAACCGCAGGGGGGATGGCGAACAAATCATGCGCCCGTTTTTGGAGAGGAATGATCATGATAAATGGTATAAAAATCACGCAGCTGCTTACAACCGCTGCAATTATTTTATATCCCGCGACATTAGTCAGGGCGCAAGAGACAAGCATGGAGACGCAGGCGGAATCGCAGGGGCTTGAAGAAATCACTGTGACTGCCCGTAAGCGCGACGAAAACATGCAGGATGTTCCCGCATCGGTCAGCGCGCTATCCGCTGACGAACTGGAAAGGCGCTTTGACTCCGACGTTCGCGACTTCGCCGGCGCTTCGCCCAATATTGTTATCGACGACACGCAGCAGGGTCCGGGAGGCGTTGCAGCTATATATATCCGCGGCATCGGCGTCGGGGATGTCGAAAAGTCAGTCGATCCAGCAGTCGGCGTTGTTTTTGATGATATTTACATCGGGCAGAGCTCGGGCAGTTTGCTCAAGGCAATCGATATTGATCGTGTTGAAGTGTTGCGTGGGCCACAAGGAACGTTGTTCGGACGCAACGCCACCGGCGGCGTAATCAACCTCGCCCGCTCGCGACCAACCTATGACCTTACCGGAAAGGCCCGCGCCACTTATGGTCGGTTTGACACATCGAAGGTCGAGGGCGTTGTCAGCACTGGTCTTTCCGATAATGTAGCGGTCAAAGTCAGCGGGGCTTACGAGAAGTCCGACGGCTATATGTATAGTAAATTCTATAAACAGCCGGGGCAGCGTTCTGAGTTTTTCGCTGTTTCAGGGGCGCTATTGTTCGAGCCGACTGAAAATCTCGACATCCAAGTCAGCTACGATCATCAGAAGACCAAGCAGGATCCGCCACAATTGCTTGCGGTTAATAAGCCGACCGACTTGTTCTGTGCGGCATATGCTCAGTGCTCACCAAAGCCCGGCGTACCCACATCTGGGGATCGCTATGTGAGTCTCTCTGACGGAC
>NZ_JARXAI010000053.1 GCF_029865925.1 Sphingorhabdus sp. | reverse complement strand
TGGCGAAGGCCACGGTAGCAGGCGAGATCCATCAAACGCTTGATGTTCATCGATGTGGTGCGGCGAAGATCGCCTTCTACGGTGTAGCCCGCATCTATGGTTTCGCGGATTTGCAGAACTTCGGCATCCGAAAGGTCCTGCACACGACGGCTATGATCAATTCCCAGCTTAGTCGCGATTTCGACAGCCTTTGTGCGGCCGATACCGTGAATGTAGGTAAGCGCAATGATCACGCGCTTGTTGGTTGGAATGTTAACTCCGGCAATACGTGCCAATTTATTTACTCCTGCTCCACAGGTGCCCCCGAAAGGACGAACCCTATCTCAACGCTTATGATATCCCGAAACGCACAAAACCAGCTGACGCATTAAAGCGCTGCTGGTTGTACCAGATGTTCGGAATGCGTCGCCCTTACGGTGAGTCGCACCGACTGTCAAGGCCAGAGGCCCGCTATCCCTTGCCTTTCGTCTTGGTTTTGCCATCACTGGCATTTTCTTCAATGAACTCGATAATCCTGCTGGCAATGTCTTTGCCACTGGCTTTTTCAATACCTTCTAGTCCAGGCGAGCTATTCACTTCCATGATGACCGGGCCATGATTCGATCGCAACATATCAACGCCAGCCACATTTAGCCCCATGGCACGGGCCGCGCGCACCGCAGTTGATCGTTCCTCTGGCGTAATTTTGATGGCTTCTGCCGTCCCGCCGCGATGCAGGTTTGACCGAAAATCGCCTTCAGCGCCTTTGCGCTGCATCGACGCGACAACCTTATTACCAATGACAAAGCATCGGATATCCGTCGCATTGGCTTCCTTGATAAACTCCTGAACTAGGATGTTCACGTTTGCACCGCGAAACGCCTCAATGACCGAACGGGCTGACTTCTCGGTCTCACCCAAGACCACGCCGATGCCCTGTGTGCCTTCTAGTAGCTTGATAACCACAGGCGCACCGCCGACCATCTGGATGACTTCGTCAGTCTGCCGTGGGTCATGGGCAAAGGCGGTCACTGGAAGTCCAAGCCCCTTGCGCGCCAAGATTTGCAATGACCGCAATTTGTCACGCGAGCGGCCAATGGCAACGCTTTCATTTAGCGACCACACATTCATCATTTCAAACTGGCGCAGCACAGCCAAACCATAAAAGGTAATCGACGCACCGATACGCGGAATGACCGCGTCATATTTGCCGAGCTTTGCACCTTGATAATATGCTTTCGGTCGATGCGATGTGATGTTCATAGTCACGCGCAAGGTATTCAAAACTTCAATCTCATGGCCGCGCGCCTGCGCAGCTTCGACAATCCTTTTATGGGAATAAAGATTGGCGTTTCGCGCCAACATAGCGATTTTCATGTGCCTATGCTTTCTTAAATGGCGGGTTTCCCCAGTACCCATCGTCGCCCGCTGTTGACGAGAAAGCCGCGCCTTAGCGTTCGACGACCAATTAGCAAGGGAAAGGCCATTGAACGCCGGTTTGCTAAGGTGAGTTGTCCGTTCCAGCAGAGTTTACCAAAACAAAATTGCGCCGAGATGACATAGCGGTCCTGTTTTTCGCCATTTGACGAACGCACCATGCGCCGATCAACCACTGGCGCCTCATAGCGCTTTGGTTTTTCGCCAGAATTTAACCGGAACCAGAATTCAACATATTGCCTACCATCACGCGATATTGGCTTAATCCTGGTAGCGTGAATGGATGATGTGGCCGCGCCCGTGTCCATTTTGGCATGCACTTGTGACAGGCCAAGGCTTGGAATATCGACCATCTCGCACCAGCCAATTTCCACTTTATTCCGCGCACCGCGTGCCGTGCCCCCCGCAACCAATTATCGAGGCTCCGACGCAGGTGCTTCGGGTATGAAAACGTCGCCAGGGGCGTCATCCAAAGAAGTATCCGTATCCGAGGGGCCGACGTCACGCGCTGCGGGATCAGCAATTTTTTCAACATCAAGTCGGAAGCCATCTGATTTTGGCGCCTCGTCCTCTTTTGCGGCAAATAGCGACAACATATTCTTGAATTGCTCACCCAACACTTTGTCGACGGCGGGTGCTATCTCAGGCACTTTGTAACGCATGTATCCACCTACGACATAGGAGAAGCTCACCGTTGTCCCTGTGCCCCCCTTGTTAGGCGCGATAGCAACTGTAAGCGTGCCAATCACGGCCTCCGACTGAAGCGGGCCAAGCGCCCCCTGCATCCGCAACACTTTGCCCGGCTGGGCAAAAATGACCCGCATATGCTCGACACTACCGACCGTCTTCACCTTGCCGTTTGAATCCGTTTCCTGAAACAGTTCACAGAAGCATCCATTGGCCTGCGCATCTATATAAAAACCTGCGGTTGAACCCGACCAGCTGTGCGCTTTGTTCCAGTAATCTTTAGGCGACAGCAACCGCCTCCAGATTTCGTCCGGCGACGCGTTTACAGTGGCAACATGGATGATATTGAAACCGTCTTCTGAATCAGCTTTGACTTCGCCAAGCGCAGGCGTCGATGTTGCAGCCAAAAGGGCGAGGGTTACGAACGCATATTTCATGGGATCGTTTTGTAACAACCGTTTCCATATCCGTCACCTTGAACTTGCTTCCGGATAAGGGTGCCCAGCAACCTTAGCCCGTGATGACGCCGATCGCCGCAGTCACATGATCAATGGGCGCCATGCCATCGACACGACTTACAAGACCGCGTGCATCATATAGAGGCAAGATCGGTTCCGTTTTTGCCCTATATTCGGCCATGCGCGTGCGTACTGTTTCTTCGTTATCATCTGGACGGCGCTTAAATTCATGGGCGCCGCATTTGTCGCATGTGCCAGCAACCAATGGCTGCTTGAAGACGTCGTGATACCCATCACTACAGTTCGCGCACGTGAAGCGGCCAACGACACGATCAACCAACGCATCCTCATCAACAACCAATTCAATGACATGGTCGAGCGTGCGGTTGCAGGCCGAAAGGAGGCCATCCAAAAGCGCAACTTGAGGTGCAGTGCGCGGATAGCCGTCGAAGATCAAACCTTTGCCCGCAGGAATGGCGTTCATATGTTCGCCGAGAATTTCCGCCATGAGCTCATCCGGAAACAACTTCCCCGCTTTCATGATTTCGTCAGCCATTCTGCCAACGTCAGTACCGGCTTTGACAGCCGCGCGCAGAATGTCGCCAGTCGACAGTTGCACCATGCCATATTTCTCGACGAGAAACGCGGCCTGAGTTCCCTTGCCTGCACCCGGAGGTCCCAAAAGGATGATATTCATGAAACGTTTCCCCGTTCGTTTCGATGTCGCACCACTTAGCGGGCGCGTCCACCCTTCAACTTAGCCTTTTTCAGCAGGTCCCCATATTGGTGGGCCAACAAGTGGCTCTGGATCTGTGATATTGTGTCGATGGTGACGTTCACCAAAATGAGTAAACTCGTTCCACCAATAGCAAAGAATTGTTGTTGGCCGGTTTGGCCCATAACATAGTCAGGCAACAAGCACACCAACGTCAGATACGCCGCGCCAAGGACCGTGATACGAGTCAGAACATAGTCGAGATATGACTCGGTGTTCTTGCCGGGACGAATACCCGGAATAAAGCCACCAGCCTTCTTTAAATTCTCCGATGTTTCTTCCGGATTAAACACGACCGCGGTATAGAAAAAACAGAAGAAGATGATGCCGAGACCGTAAAGCGCCAGGTAGACTGGCTGTCCATGGGCTAGATACTGGTTCAACGAAATGACGAAGTCACCCATAGCGCTTTCGCCTGCAACCTTGTTACCGCCCAGCTGCGTGATCGTTATAGGCAAAAGCAACAATGATGATGCAAAAATAGGTGGAATGACACCTGCTGTATTGATCTTCAATGGCAAATGGCTGCGGTCAGCTTGCATCATGCCGCGCTGAGTTGCGCGCTTCGGATACTGAATGAGCACCCGGCGCTGGCCCCGCTCCATAAAGCAGATAAGCAGCGTCAACCCAACAAACATCAGAAGAAAACCAACAATCAGAAACCCACTAATTGATCCCGTCCGTCCGCCTTCAAGCAATTGCGCGAATAGGCGTGGCATTTGCGCCACGATACCCGCCATAATGATAAGCGAAATACCGTTACCAATGCCCCGCGAGGTGATTTGCTCACCCAGCCACATCAGGAACATGGTGCCGCCAATCAAGCTGATGGTCGCAACGACACGGAACATGAGGCCTGGTTCTACCACCGCGCTAATCCCGTTGGCGGCCGCGAGGCTTTCGAGGCCCGCCGCCAAGAAATAGCCCTGAACAGCGGTCAGAAAGACGGTTCCGTAGCGCGTATATTGGTTCAACTTCTTGCGCCCGCTCTCGCCCTCTTTCTTGATGGCAGCGAGCGTTGGCGAAAGTGAGGAGGCAAGCTGCACCACAATCGAAGCCGTGATATAAGGCATAACGCCAAGCGCGATGAGGCTCATGCGCTCAAGGCTACCGCCCGAGAAGGTATTGAAAATATCAAGAACACCGCCGGCGGCATTGTTTGCATAGAGGGCAGCCTGCGCGATTGGATCTACGCCCGGCAGCGGCACGAAACTCAGTAACCGAAAAACGATCAGCGCGCCTATGGTGAACCAAATACGGTTCTTAAGCTCTGTTGCCTGCCCGAACTTCGATAAATTGAGGTTCGAGGCCATTTGGTCGGCTCTAGATGCCATGAGATACTTTCCTTATGCCCGGGTGAAAGCCGAAAGCACATCTATAATGCAACGGCTTAACCCAAAAATTCCGCCTGACTGTATCTGGACGAACCCTAGAAATGTCAAACCCCGCCACCCCATATCGGGAAGCGGGGCAGGCATGACAAGAGCGAAGTCGTCGCCCCTATCTTATTTCTTAGCCGCAGCTTCTTTAGCTGCGTTCTTAACCGAAGACTTCTTTGCAAGCGCCTTTTCAGCTGCTGAAACCTTCGTCAAAACTTCGACGTTGCCGCCCGCTTTCTCAACGGCTTCAACAGCTGCCTTCGAAGCGCCCGCAACGGAGAAATTCACCTTCGCGGTGAGTTCACCCTTAGCAAGCAAACGAACGCCGTCTTTGCCGCCGCGCGCAAGGCCAGCGGCCTTCAATGCAGCATGGTCAACTACAGCTTTGATATCGATTTTCTTCGCGTCGATAAACTTCTGGATCATGCCCAAGTTTACCTCAGCATGATCCTTGGCGAAGATATTGTTAAAACCGCGCTTTGGAATACGCATGTGAAGTGGCATCTGGCCGCCTTCAAATCCATTGATCGAAACACCTGAACGGCTGGTCTGGCCCTTTTGGCCACGGCCCGAGGTTTTACCCTTGCCCGAACCGATACCACGGCCGACGCGCATACGACGATGGCGCGCGCCTTCATTGTCTTTAATGTCATTCAATTTCATGTCGTGCACTCGCTTTCGCTTTAATTCGCGCTGATGTGATTAGTCCTGAATTTGGACCATGTGACGAACTGTACGGATCATTCCGCGCACTTCGGCTGTGTCTTCGATTTCGACAACGCGGTTCATTTTGTCAAGGCCGAGGCCTTTCAAAGTTGCGCGCTGCGAAGCGGGACGGCGGATCGGCGAACCGGTCTGCTTGATTTTAATCTTGGCCATATTGATTACTCCGCAATAGCTTCTGCGTCGGCTTCAGCAGTTTTGCTGCCACCGCGACCAAGAAGGTCAGCGATTTTCTTGCCGCGACGTTGCGCTACCGACTTGGGGCTTGTCTGTTCAGCCAAAGCCGCGAAGGTAGCACGGATCATGTTATATGGGTTCGACGTACCGACCGACTTGGTCACAACGTCCGCAACGCCAAGGCTTTCGAAGACAGCACGCATTGGGCCGCCTGCGATGATACCGGTACCCGCAGGTGCCGAGCGCAGTGTCACATTGCCAGCGCCGAAATGGCCCTTGCCGTCATGGTGCAATGTGCGGCCATCTTTCAGGGCAACCCGGATCATCGACTTCTTAGCTGCAGCAGTTGCTTTGTTAATAGCTTCCGGCACTTCGCGCGCCTTGCCATGCCCAAAGCCTACGCGGCCTTGGCCATCGCCGACAACAACTAGTGCCGCAAAGCCGAAGCGCTTACCGCCCTTAACTGTTTTAGAAACGCGGTTGATGTGGACGAGCTTTTCAATCGTGCCATCATCTTCTTCCTGAGCTGGACGACGATCGTTATTGTTACGACCACGACCACCGCCGCTACCGCCACCACGATTGTCACCGCCGCCACGACCACCGCGACCGCGACGTTGGCCTTCAGGAGCGGCTGCTTCAGGTGCTGCGCCATCGGTGACGGGCGCAGTGCTTTCAATGTTATCAGCCATCATTAGAACTCCAATCCGCCTTCGCGCGCTGCATCAGCAAGCGCTTTGACGCGACCGTGAAACAGAAACCCGCCACGATCAAATACCACGCTGGAAATGCCAGCCTTCTTGGCAGCTTCGGCTACCCGCTTGCCAACATCAGCAGCAGCTTCGGCCGTCGAGCCATTCTTCGCCTTTACGTCCTTGTCGAGCGTTGAGGCAGACGCAAGCGTCGAACCCTTCGAATCGTCAATTATTTGGGCGTAGATATGGCGGCCAGTGCGGTGCACGGAAAGACGAGGACGTCCAGCAACCTGCGCACGCAATTTCGAACGAACGCGCTGACGGCGACGTGCAAAGAGAGACAATTTTGCCATTATTTCTTCTTCCCTTCCTTGCGGAAGATATATTCGCCGCGGTACTTGATGCCCTTGCCCTTATATGGCTCTGGCTTCCTCCAGCGACGGATTTCGGCAGCAACCTGCCCAACCTTCTGTTTGTCGATACCCGAGATTTCCACCGTGGTGTTATCAGGAGTCTTGATTTCAATGCCGTCCGGGATCGCGAAGTCAACATCATGGCTGTAGCCAAGTTGAAGCTTCAACATCTTGCCCTGGCTGTTGGCACGATAACCAACACCGGTGATTTCAAGCACTTTGGTAAAACCCTCAGTCACGCCGGTGACCAAGTTTTGAACCAGCGTGCGCTGCATGCCCCAAAAAGCGCGCGCCGCTCTGCTGCCGTTGGCTGGCTTCACCAAAATACCGGCGTCCTGCATCTCATAGGAAATAAGGTCGCTCATCGGCATTTTTAGTTCGCCCTTCGGTCCTTTGACCGAAAGCGTGCCCGCTTCCATGCTGGCGGTAACGCCGGCTGGAATGGGAACAGGTTTCTTACCAATGCGGCTCATTAGAATACCTCCGCCAGGATTTCGCCGCCGACATTCTGTGCACGCGCTTCGGCGTCCGACAAAACGCCCTTTGGCGTCGAAACGATGGTGATGCCAAGGCCGTTGCGGATAACGGGAAGCTCTTGGCCGCCTGAATATACGCGGCGACCAGGCTTTGAAACACGGGCAACATGCTGGATAGCAGGTGCGCCTTCGAAATATTTCAGCTCGATACGGATGCCCTTATGTGCACCCAAAGCTTCTTCGCTGTAGCCGCGAATATAGCCTTCACGCTGCAACACATCGAGAACGCGGGTCCGTAGGCTGGAAGCTGGCGAGACTACAGAGTCTTTCTTCGCCCGCTGGCCGTTGCGGATACGGGTGAGCATATCACCCAAAGGATCGGTCATTGCCATCTATCTTATCCTTACCAGCTCGACTTCGTAACGCCCGGGATCATGCCCTTATTGGCAAGATTACGCAGTTCGATACGGTTCAGCTTGAATTTACGGTATACGCCGCGAGGACGCCCGGTGGTTTCGCAACGGTTACGCACGCGGTGCGGGTTACCATTACGAGGAATTTCAGCCATTTTGAGGCGAGCAATCAAACGCTCACTATCATCTAGCGACTGGTCTTTCGCCATCGCCTTAAGCTTCGCGTAACGAACAGCATATTTTTTAGCCAGTTTCTTGCGACGCTCGTTCTTGTTTATGGAGCTCAGTTTAGCCATTATGCAGCCGCCTTTTCATCAGCTTCTTCCACTGGGAACGGGAAGCCGAACAGCTTAAGCAGTTCACGCGCCTCGTCATCCGAGTTTGCCGAAGTGGTTACGATCACATCCATTCCGCGCACCACGTCGATGGCGTCATAGCTGATTTCTGGGAAGATGATTTGTTCCTTCAGACCCATGGCAAAGTTACCACGGCCGTCAAAACTGTTTGGATTCAAGCCGCGGAAATCGCGAATACGCGGCATCGCGATTGTCACCAGACGGTCAATGAATTCGTACATCTGCGCGCCGCGAAGTGTAACCTTCACGCCGATTGGCATACCTTCACGCAACTTGAAACCAGCGATCGATTTCTTTGCCTTGGTCACGACTGGCTTTTGACCAGCAATAAGCTCCATTTCGGCAAGAGCGGTCGTAACCTTCTTCTTGTCCTGCGATCCTTCGCCCACGCCCATGTTGAGTGTGATCTTCTCGATCTTTGGAACGGCAAAGCGGTTTGCGTAACCGAATTTTTCTGTCAGGCCCTTTACGACGGTTTCGTCGTAAAGCTTCTTCATACGAGGCGTATATTTGGTATCAGCCACTGATCGTCTCCCCGGACTTCACGGCCACACGGACCTTCTTGCCGTCCTTGGTTTCCACGCGGACGCGTGTTGCCTTGCCGGTCTTGGGATCCGCCAAAGCCACATTCGAAATGTGCAGCGGAGCTTCAAAGCGGTCGAGACCACCCTGCGGGTTGGCCTGCGACGCTTTCCGGTGGCGCACAGCGATGTTGACGCCAGCGACGACAACTTTGCTGTCTTTAGGCATCACGGCGGTTACTTCGCCTGATTTGCCCTTGTCCTTACCGGCGAGCACGACGACGGTGTCACCCTTTTTGATTTTTGCCAGAGCCATTGTTATAGCACCTCCGGTGCCAAGCTGATGATTTTCATGTGGTTCTTGGCGCGCAATTCACGAACCACTGGTCCGAAAATACGTGTGCCAATCGGCTCCTTATTGTTACCGATAAGAACAGCAGCATTAGAGTCGAAGCGAATGACCGAGCCATCGGCACGGCGGATGTCTTTGCGGGTACGAACGAT
>NZ_JARXAI010000024.1 GCF_029865925.1 Sphingorhabdus sp. | reverse complement strand
GGGATTAGTTGCTTTGCGCCGTTTTTGGTTCGTGCGGCAGGAAGGATCCATTGCCCTGTTAGCCGGTCAAGTTCTTCCCATTTCATACCGGCGACTTCTTCCCGCCGCTGGCCGGTCCATATAAGCAGCTTGAAATATGCTTTGTATGGGTTAGTCAATCTATCGACAGACTTCCACACCGTCACGAGTTCATCTTCGGTCAGGACCCGATTACGTGCCTTTGGCGCACTTGGTTTTACCATCATGCGCACGGGATTATCGGAAATTTCGCCCCGTTCCATCGCCCAGCGAAAAAGAACGGATGCATAAGCGTACACTGCTAAGCGGCTTGCACGATGCTTAAGTGGGATGCCGTCTATAATGGTCTGCAAATCGGCGCGTGTGATATGGGGCAGGGGCCTACCCTTTAACGCCGGCTCCAGACGCTGGGTTACAATATGGCGCGCCTGCTCCACCGTACGGGGTCTATGGTTTACAGCATACTCCTCCAACCATCGCTTCGCTACTTTTTCAAAAACAAGTTTCTCGTCGAGTTTTGCTTTAGCGTTGGCTTGGCGTTTTGCTTCATCCATGGCGCCTATGGCAGCAAGTTCGGACTGCCGCGGATCAATCCCCCGCGCTACTGTAGCAGCGAGTTCTTTGGCACGAGATCGCGCCTGATCCGGCGTCAGGTTGCCGTGCCTGCCGATAGTGTACTTACGTGGTGGTGTCCGGTCAGCGCTTCCTGGGCGGGCGATGCGGTAGCGGTATATGTAAACTTTTGCTCCTGCTGGGGTAACTTTTAAACCGAAGCCTTTGACAGTTTCTTTCCCCCGGTCATCCCAAATGACATATTCCAAGGGGGCCGCTTGGGCTGCGTCTACCGTGCGCTTTGTAATCGGGGCTTTGGACATTGTTTTACCTGATGCTTTGGGACGTTGTAGGCATCAGATAGGCATCAGACGAAATCATATCAAGGATGATTGTAGAATATTACAGACAAAAATAGTCAGTTTTATTAGGGTTTCATGTGCTGAGATCGGCTATTTCTGTCTGATTTCCTCTAACTACGAATCTGAGGGCCGGGCGTTCGAATCGCTCCGGGTGCACCATTTCCTCTCCCTGCTAACGTCTGTTCGCCCCGAGCGCATTCGATGTATTGAAACGATATGCGCGTGGGCGGTGTCTCGACATTGCGCGGTACGAAGGTCTATGGGGACGGTATGACAACGCACACCAAATCCGCAATCGTCCTTTTGTCCGGTGGTCTCGATTCCATGGTCGTGGCAGGATTGGCGCGTGAGGCTGGCTACGACCTGATTGCGCTCACGATCGATTATAACCAGCGTCACCGCGTAGAACTTGAAAGCGCGGCGCGTATTGCCGCGCATTTGGAGGCTAAAGAGCATATCATTTTGCCGTTGGACCTGACGCGCTTCGGCGGGTCGGCGCTGACGGCGGATATTGATGTGCCCAAGCAAGGCGTGGAGTCCGGCGCGATTCCGGTAACCTATGTCCCGGCACGCAACACGATATTCCTGTCCTTATGCCTTGGCCTGGCCGAAGCGCGCGATGCCCGCGATCTTTGGATTGGGGTCAATGCGCTTGATTATTCGGGCTATCCCGATTGTCGCCCGGCGTTCATCAAAGCGTTTGAGGCGACCGCCAATCTCGCCACCAAAGCGGGCGTCGAAGGTGACCATTTTACCGTGCACACGCCCTTGCTGGATATGACAAAGGCCGACATCGCCCGCGAAGCTGCGCGCCTTGGGCTCGACGTGGGCATGAGTTGGTCCTGCTATGATCCAAGCGCGGACACCAAAGCCTGTGGTCAATGCGATGCCTGCCGCCTGCGAGCCAAGGGCTTTGCCGACGCTGGCCTGCCTGACCCGACCATTTACGCATGAGTTATGCCGTCAAAGAGATTTTCCTGACGTTGCAAGGCGAAGGTGTCCATGCGGGCCGCCGAGCAGTTTTCTTGCGCTTTTCCGGCTGCAATCTGTGGTCGGGGCGCGAGGCCGACCGCGCCACCGCCATCTGCCAGTTTTGCGACACCGATTTTGTTGGCACGAATGGCGAAAATGGTGGGCGCTATGATGCTGATACATTGGTGGCAAAGGTTGCAGCGTTGTGGGGCGATGGCACCGCCAACCGCTATGTCGTAATTACCGGCGGCGAACCAATGTTGCAGGTCGATGATGCTATCGTCGACGCGTTGCACGCGGCCGGCTTTCAAATCGCGATTGAAAGCAACGGTACGATATCGGTGCATCCTGGTATCGATTGGGTATGTATCAGCCCCAAGGCGGGTTCGGAGGTTATCCAGCATGTTGGCGACGAGCTGAAGCTTGTCTGGCCGCAGCGCACCAGCGACATTGAAGCAATGGAACAATGGCAGTTTTCCCATTTCCTTATCCAGCCCATGGATATGGGTGACGCGGCGTTGAATGAGGCCAGCGTATCGGCCGCGACGGGCTTCGTAATGGAGCGTCCAAAATGGCGCTTATCCTTACAAAACCACAAGATTCTGGGCCTTCCCTAGCTACGTATAAATTTGCTTGAAACCTCTTCCTGAAAGTGACAGTCTTGTGACGGGATAGAGGAGAGAGAAATGGCAAAAGCCGAAACAGCGTATCTGCGCGCATATAAAAGCTATTCGAAACGGATGTCCGACCACGTAGCCTTTGCTTTGGTCGTGTACACCCTAATGCTGATTTTTTTGGTGACGCCGACTATCGAATCGAGCGGGACTTCCATTTTCCCTTATTTTGTCTTGGTCTTGTTTGTTGGTGCGGTCATTCCACTTTGCCGTAATTTGGAACGGCGTTGGCAGGCGCTCAATGACAATGCGTATCCAGGTGATGGGCTTGAAACCCGCTATTATGCAGATCGGCTGAAACTGTGGGGCGCGGCGATTGCCATTCCTGCTGTATTGGCGGTGCTGTTCACCGTTTTTTGATTGCGGCTCGATTGACGCTGTAATTGCCCGCGCCTAAGCGGGGGAATGCTGAACCCACAAGAAGCGCTTGATCGCGCACATAATCTCGTTTCCCAAGCCATCAAGGCCGGCGCTGACGCGGCTGACGCAGTATATGTCTGCGATGCATCCACTGAGGTCCAAGTGCGACTTGGCCAGTTGGAAGATGTCGCACGCTCCGAAGGTGAAGATATCGGCCTGCGCGTTTTTGTTGGCCAACGGTCTGCCACCATTTCTTCGTCCAACATGAACCCGGACATTCTTGCAGGGCTCGTGACGCGTGCCATAGACATGGCGAAAGAAGCACCGAAGGATCAATATGCTGGCCTTGCGCCGCAGGATCGATTGCTGACAGGCGCCGTTCCGGATTTTGATGGGGATGATGGCCTTGATCCCGATCCTGCCCTGCTGCGTGCTGCTGCGCTCGAATGCGAAAACGCCGCGCGCGCGGTAGCCGGCGTAACCAATAGTGAAGGCGCAGGCGCAAGCGCCGGTCGCTCCATTTTTGCGCTGGCCACCAGCCATGGCTTTGCCGGCGTCAAATCCGGGTCAGGCTATGGCATGTCCGCCAGCGTGCTTTCGGGCGATGGCGACGCCAAGGAACGGGATTACGACTGGCGGACCACGCGCCACCTTGCCGATCTGGATAGCCCTTTCAACATTGGCACCCGCGCTGGTGAACGCGCGGTTAAACGGTTGAACCCCGGCACAGTCAAAAGCGGTCAGATGCCAGTTGTGTTTGACCCACGCGTCGGCGGCTCTTTTGTCGGCCATTTGCTTGGCGGCATCGGCGGCTCTTCGATTGCGCGAAAGACAAGCTTTCTGCTCGAATTGCTTGGCGCACAGTTGTTCGACAGCAGCATTTCTATTGTTGATGATCCGCATCGCATGCGCGGGCTTGCCTCGCGTGCCTTTGATGGCGAAGGCCTGCCCACTGCGCGCCGCTCCATCATCGAAAACGGTGTTCTGACGGGTTGGTTGATGGAAAGCGCATCCGCGCGGCAACTGGGACTTGAGCCCACAGGCCATGCCAGCCGCGGCATCGGCGGCGCTCCCGGTGTCAGCACATCCAATGTCCATCTGGAAGGCGGCAGCGTCAGCGTGTCGGAACTTATCGCCGACATTAGGCATGGTATCTATGTGCATGAACTCGCAGGACAGGGCGTAAACCCCGTCACGGGCGATTACAGCCGGGGCGCAGCCGGTTTCCTGATCATCAACGGTGAAATTGCGGGGGCAGTCAGCGAATTCACGATCGCCGGAAATTTGAAGGATATGTTTGCGGCGATGACAGCAGCCAATGACTTGGAATTCACACGGGGCACAAATGTGCCAACGCTGCGCATCGACGGCATGATGATCGCAGGTGCCTGAGTGCCAGCTTGACCGAGATGCCGTTGTTGCCGCCACACAAGAGGCAGCGGCATTGGCCTTTGCCAGCTGGCGCGATGGCGCAGCTCCCGACACCAAAGTGTGGGAAAAGAGCAAAGATAACCCGGTAAGCGACATCGACATAGCCGTTGATGCGCTGCTCACAAAGCGGCTGCAGGCAATATTGCCTGAGGCCGCGTGGCTTTCAGAAGAAACAATCGATGACCCGTCACGGCTCGATGCGCGCTTGCTGTGGCTCGTCGACCCAATCGACGGAACGCGTGACTATGTGCGTGGACGCAGCGGTTGGTGCGTGTCAGTGGCATTGGTGGCGGATGGCCTTCCGGTGTTCGCCGTGATGGCGGCACCTGCGCAAGACAAAATCTGGGTTGCCGCCAGCGGTGAGGGCGTGACGTGCAACGGCACGCTGCTGTCGGGCAGCATACGTCAGGATTTCGCAGGAGCACGCGTGCCGGCCGACGATTTGCCACGCGTGGATTCCGATCTGGTAACGGTCGACAAACCCAATAGCATTGCAATGCGCATGACGATGGTCGCCTGCGACAGGGCCGACCTTGTAGCGACATTGCGTTGGGGTAATGAATGGGACATCGCCGCGGCGCATCTGGTGGCGCAAGAGGCGGGTGGGATTGTAACGGATGCGCTTGGCCAGACTATAACATACAATAAACGCGCGCCGCTGGATTTTGGACTAATCTGCTGCGCGCCGGGGATTCATAAGGCGGCTGTCGAGCGGTTGTCTGAGCGGGCCGCACGTATCCTGTCGTCAGCCTGACCCTGATTCAGGATGACGGTCTAAACAAATTTACCGCACCCGCGTCCACAACATATCGCGGTTCGTATCGCGCGGGTTGTTGGCAATCGCATCGACAAACGCCTTACGCACCCAACGGAATTTTTCAGGCCTGCTTGTAAATATCCGCTGATCCCATGCGTGGGCTTGTGCGGCGCGGACCTTGCGCGCGATTTCGCCATAAATGCCCGCGGCCGACAACACGGCCCAGCGCGCACGCAGGGGCAAATGCTTCGCGCCAACGCGCGCTGATGCCTCATATTGCTCAGCCTCATCGGCGAGCCAGCGGCCAATGAGCGCCAATTTCTTGCGGTTATGCGGCTTCATATGTTCGCCCGGCCCGATGTCGAGCATGGCGAGCCAATCGTCGGGTAGATAACAGCGCCCGGCTGCGTCATCTTCGGCGATGTCCCGAGCGATATTGGCAAGCTGAAACGCGAGGCCAAGGTCGCATGCCCGGTCAAGTGTCGCGTCATCGTCGGCCGGAACACCCATAACCACCGCCATCATGACACCAACTGCGCCTGCGACATGGTAGCAATATTGATACAGATCGCTTTCGCGGCGCGGGCGCCAGTCGGCGGCATCCAGTGCGAAGCCTTCAATCACGTCTTCGGCCATGCGAGAGGTAATTCCGCATTCCTGCGCAACCACGCCAAGACAGTCAAAGGCGGGCTCACTTGTGGGTGTACCTGCCAATGCCATTGCGGTCAGTTCGCGTATCACATGAAGCCGCGCTTGTGGATCAGTTACCGCCTCCATCGCGCCGCCATGGTCTTGTCCATCGGCCATATCGTCGCATTTGCGGCACCATGCGTAGAGTAGCCAGACCCGTTCGCGCGTGGTGCGGTCGAACAGGCGGCTGGCAAATCGGAACGATTTCGACCCACGCGAAATGCTTTCTTGCGCGAACGCTACGAGCGCGGCGCGGTCTCTCACAAATCATCTGCTTTCATCTGGAAAATCGTCTTGTGCGGCACATAAGCCGCCATCTTATCCAGCAAGCCATTTAGATTATCATCGACAATCATGATCCCGGCATGTTGAGGCCGGATGAAACCAACATCGATCATACTCTGGTTAAACGCAATCAACTGGTCGTAAAAACCGGCAACGTTCAAAACGCCAACCGGCTTTTGGTGATAGCCAAGTTGTGACCAGCTGATCGCTTCCCACAATTCGTCCATCGTACCAACGCCGCCTGGGATAGTTATAAAACCGTCGGAGAGGTCGGTGAAGCGGGCCTTGCGTTCATGCATGCCAGAAACCACGTGCAGTTCCGTGCAGCCCTTATGGGCCACCTCTGCGCCGACCAATGCTTCGGGGATGATGCCAATGACTTCGCCGCCTGCTTCAAGCGCGCTGTCCGCCACAGCGCCCATAAGGCCCAAGCGCCCGCCGCCATAGACAACAACAATGCCGCGCTTGGCAAGTGCCTTGCCTACTTCGCGCGCGGCGTTGATGTAAACCGGGTTCTCGGGCGTCGCTGACCCGCAATAAACTGCTAGGCGCTTCATGCGTTTGCTACTTCCATCATTAATGCTGCGGTTGCCTTTGCGCTGCCGACAACACCGGGAATGCCAGCGCCGGGGTGCGTGCCGGCACCGACGAAATACAGGTTCGATATTGCGTCATCGCGATTATGCGCACGCATATATGCGGACTGCCAAAGAACGGGTTCTAAGCTGAACGCGCTGCCCAAATGGGCCGATAGGTCACGGCCAAAATCGGCTGGTGTATAATGGAACTGGGTCATGATCCGGCTGCGGATGTCAGGGATCAATCTGCGCTCAAGCTCGTCCAATATCCGCTCCGTCATTGCCTCGCCCACATCGCCATCCCAGTTAAGTGGTGCCTTGCCCAAATGCGCAACCGGCGCGAGCACATAAAATGTTGAGCAACCTTCTGGCGCAAGGCTTGGGTCGGTCACGGTTGGATGGTGTAAATAGAGGGCGAAGTCCTTTGGTAAGACGCCGTTAACGAAGATGTCATCCAGCAGGCCCTTATATCGTGGGCCAAACAAGATCATGTGGTGTGGAATGCCTGGCCAAGTGCCCTTGATGCCCAAATGCAGCACAAACAAAGATGGCGACCAACTTTTCCGGCGGAGTGATTTCGTTGCGCGTTCGCCGCGCTTGTTGCTTTTTAACAGGTCCTGATAGCTATGCATCAAATCGCCGTTCGATGCCGCCATATCGCAATCCATGCGCCAGCCCGATTTTGTGCGCACGCCGATGACTTTGTCACCGCGCGTCTCAATCTCTTCGACAGCATCGTCCAAGCGGATAGTGCCGCCAAGCCGTTCAAAATGCGTCACCATAGCCGCTATGAGGCGGTTGGTTCCGCCCTTAGCAAACCACACGCCGCCTTCCTTTTCGATGGTGTGGATGAGCGCATAAATTGCGCTGGTGCTCATCGGGTTGCCGCCGACCAGCAGGGTATGGAAAGACAATGCCTGACGTAGGCGTTCGTCTTTCACATAAGACGATACGATCGAATAGACCGAGCGCCAGGCCTTATATTTCATTAATGCAGGTGCAGCCTTAATCATCGATGCAAAGTCGAGGAACGCGACTGAACCCAGCTTTTGGTAGCCATCTTTATACACGCCCTTTGAATATTCGAGGAACTTGCGATAGCCCTCGACATCTTCGGAGTTCAGCTTTTCGATCTCTGCTCTCAGACCTGGCGCGTCGTTCGAATAATCGAAATTCGTGCCGTCTGGCCAATTCAGGCGATAGAATGGAAAAACGGGCATCAATTCGATATCGTCTGCCATCTTGTGGCCAGACAGCGCCCATAATTCCTCCAGACAAGGCGGGTCAGTAATGACCGTTGGTCCACCATCAAAGGTGAAACCGTCCTTCTCCCAAAAATAGCCACGGCCGCCGGGCTTGTCCCGCGCCTCGATTATGGTGGCGGCAATACCGGCAGATTGCAAGCGGATAGCAAGCGCAAGGCCACCAAATCCGGCGCCGATGATCGCAGCAGTTTTGCTCACTTCTTTTTGCTCCGGATCGCTTTTATCGCCCGCCTTATCGAAATGGGTGGCTTACCGGAGAGGATCCGCGCCTTATCTCCAAGCGTAGTATTTCCAGCGTAAAAGCGCGCGATCAATCCGGGCGTTAGCCGGTAAAACCGTTCCAATATCTTGTACCGGTCTGCACCATCTGCGCCGCGGAAGAGCATGCGGTTCAGCATACGGAAGAATTTGCCCTTACGCCAATGCTCCTCTGCCCGTTGACGCAGCGCGAGGTTCAGCTTGTCACCATCAAGCTCAGGCTGCTCGGCAATGAAAATCGCGTTGCGCACGGCGTCGGGCAGGGAGTAACTGGTCACAGGTTGAAAAAATGCACCCCGCGCGCCGGCCTTGGCCGTTCGGCCACTACCGCTATTCCAATAGCTTTCCAAATCACCGCCCATAACGACTGGCAGAACGCCATTTTCCTCACGCAGGACGCGTTCGACTTTCCAGCCTTTTTCGTCGGCATAAGCCGCCAGCCGTTGCCGCAAAATGCGTGGGTCATGGTCGGGCTTGTCGCTGTAATAAGTGTCTTCGACAAACAATTTGTCCATGCCAAAGGGCAGGATGTAGACAAAGCGATAGCCATCATGCTGGTCCACCGTGGCGTCCATGACAATTGGCTTGGTAATGTTATGCGGCTCGGACAATTGCATCAATTGTCCGGTGAATTTTTGCCAACCGCAGTCGAGATGGTTCAAATCACCTGCGCCGCGCACGTCAATAACGCCGCCAGCGTTGATCCGCTGCGCGCCGTCGAGTACCACAAGACGGGGCGAAACGGCCTTAACCTCCCTACCCAACATGAGTGACGATGCAGGAAGGTTTTTCCGCAAAACCCAGTCAAGCCGCTCGGAATCGATTGTGTAATAGATATTGTCGAGTGACCGGCTGTGCCCGGGAAATTTCACGTCATAACCCGACCAGCCATAAGTGACCAAGGGCGCGGTCAGCCAGCGATGCTCAGGCAAAATGTCGCTCGCGAAGTAGCTCCAAATATGATTGCCGCCAAAGCTTTGACCTTGTTCGATGAGAACAACATGTAACTCGGGCCGCATCTTGGCAAGCGCCAGCGCGATCAGCCCGCCGGCCAGACCGCCACCAACGATGGCAACGTCGCATTTGATATTTTCAATTGTCACCTCAACGCCCTAGCGCAGCCATTTTACAAGGGAAAGGGCTCTGCCAAGGTCATACACAGCTTTCTGTCTACTTGGTGCGGTAACGCGCAGGGCACAGCAAAATTTTTCTGATGCAATTCCAGACTGGTAAGCCTAGATACACAGAGACTTCGTGGCGAAGGGCGGTTAAATTGGGAGGAAGTAAAATGCGTAAAAAATGGCTTTTGGCGACACTTGGGCTCGCGGCTGTTGTTGGCGGCGTTGCGTATACGCAGCGCGATCCAATCGCGATGGCGCTGATCACCCGTGCCGCAGATACAGCCATTACACGAAACGTCATGGCGGACTTACCTGCTGACCAATTACATGTCGGCTTTTGCGGAACAGGTTCGCCATTGCCAAGCCGGGATCGTGCGGCCGCGTGCACCGTCGTTATTGCGGGTGGTAGGCTGTTTGTTTTTGACATGGGTGAAGGCTCCGGCGAAACATTATCTCTGATGGGGATGCCGCTGGACAAAGTGCAAGGCGTGTGGCTGACCCATTTGCATAGCGACCATTTTGAAGGCCTTGGTCCATTTACTTTGCAACGCTGGGCAGGTGCATCCGCCAAAACACCTTTAACGGTGTCCGGCCCCGAAGGCGTCACGGAAATCACCCAAGGACTGAACGCGGCCTATCGCATTGATTCCACCTACCGCATTGCGCATCATGGCGAAGCTGTGGTGTCGTCGTCCGGTTTTGGCATGGTCGGCACGGCCATTCAGCCAGGAACTGTCTATGACGCGAACAATGTCCGTATCACAGCATTTGCAGTCGACCATGACCCCATCAAACCGGCATTCGGGTATCGTGTGGCGTTCAAGGGTAAAAGCGTGACCATCACGGGCGACACTGCCTTTACACCTAAGCTTGCGGCCGCCGCCAAGGGAACGGACCTGTTGGTGAGTGAGATGCTTTCGCCACGCATCGTCGATATTCTAGCCCGCAGCGCGCAAAAGGCGGGAATGACCAACCGCGCCAAAATCTTTAAGGATATAGAGAACTACCACATCAGCCCCGAAGAAGCCGCCGATGTCGCCAAGTCTGCGGGGGTAGGCATGCTTGCCTTTACCCATATCGTTCCATCGGTGCCGAAGGCGCTTCAGTTTGCGCTGTTGGGCAAAACCGCGGACCGATATGATGGACCAATGGCCGTAATGCAGGATGGTGATGTGATCAGTATCTCGGGACCGCATGAATTTAAAACGCGCAATTTGCTAAAGTGATATCAACGCATGTAAGGGCGGCGGATGGATAGCTTGCGTGTCTTGATTATGTCTGCCGCTGCGATGACGGCAATTGTCGGTATACGGTATTTGCTTGTTAGCGGGGCGTTTGCCTGGGCAACCCGGGTTCGTGAACCCGGCCTCTACACCGGCCTCGATAAGCAAATCAAAAGTGAGATTAAATGGAGCCTGGCCAGCGCAGCCATTTACGGCATACCAGCCGGAATTGTTGCTTGGGGCTGGGATAGCTTAGGCTGGACGCAGATTTACCGCGACATAGACGCACTTCCCTTGTGGTATCTTCCGGTATCAGTTTTCGTGTATCTATTGGCGCACGATACTTGGTTCTATTGGACGCATCGTCTGATGCATCGTCCGTTTTGGTTCAAGGCGGCGCATGCCGTGCACCATGAAAGCCGCCCGCCAACCGCATGGGCAGCGATGGCCTTTCATCCATGGGAGGCCTTATCTGGCGCCTTTGTCATTCCTGCGTTGGTTTTTATCATACCTGTTCATGTAGGGGCTTTAGGCGCTGTGCTAGCGATCATGACCATAATGGGGGTGACCAACCATATGGGCTGGGAATGCTTTCCGAAATTCATAGTTAACGGCAAATTAGGACAATGGCTGATAACAGCAACGCATCACCAGAAGCATCATGATGCGTATCGGGGGAATTATGGTTTATATTTCAGGTTTTGGGACAAAATGTGCGGCACTGATCTTGGGCTTGGCAGTTGGAACCACCGTCCTCGTTAGCGGGGCTGAGGCCGCTTCGTCCGCTGTGACGCTTGAGGTCAATATTTATGGCCTGCGCAGTAGTAAGGGCAATGTCCTTGTATGCGTCACGGCAAATCCACGTTTTTTTCCCGATTGTAGCAAGGATCCCAAAAGCCTTCGGGCCAATGTGCCGGCTAATAAGGCCGCTATGGTCTCCTTCAACGGCATGAGCCCCGGTACATATGCCGTCGCCATTGTTCACGACGAAAATTCGAACAGCAAAATGGACATGGCAGTGTTTTTGCCACGAGAAGGTTATGGCTTTTCACGCAACCCTGCGGTGATGACCGGACCGCCCAAGTTTCGCTCGGCCGCCTTCGCCATTAATGCAGCAGACGTTAGCCAACGGGTCCAGATGAAATATATGCTTTAATTGCATCTCCGGCGTTATGGAGGCTGGGGTCTGTATAGCTTTGTTAGTTATTCGCGGTTGATCAATGATGCCAAAAGATCGCCCGTTACATCGCCGCCAGATTGGGTAACCACGCCACGCTGGACAGTATTGATGATTGCTTCTAAAACCGTAATACCCCCGGGGAGTCGCATGACTGAGAGGTGGTGCTGTAATGCCCACGACCCGCTGAACCTGATCCCGTTGGCACGGGCGTAGGGAGGGAGCGGCAGTCAACATCCGCGCTCTCCTCAAATAATTTTGGAGAGTAAGCATGGCAGATATCCCAGCACGTAATGAAATCGGCGTCACCACTGGCCCCATTCGCGGCAGCAAGAAAATTCATGTGGGTCCATTCAACGTTGCCATGCGGGAAATCTATCTTGAGCCAACGTCCGGCGAGCCGCCAGTGCGCGTGTATGACCCCAGCGGCCCTTATACCGACGCCAATGCGCATATAGACATCAACGCCGGCCTAACCGAAATTCGCCGCCCATGGATCATAAAACGCGGCGATGTGACTGAAGTCACCCAGCGCGAGGTCAAGCCCGAAGACAATGGTCAGCTTGGCCCCGACCGCAGCGGGGGCGTCGCGCCATTCCCGAATGTACGTAAACAAGTGCTGCGCGCCAAACCCGGTATGAACGTCAGCCAGATGCATTATGCCCGCAAAGGCATCATCACTCCCGAAATGGAATATGTTGCTGAACGCGAGAATCTGGGCCGCGCGCGCCTTACCGAGTATAAACGCGATGGCGAAAGCTTTGGCGCGTCGATACCCGATTATGTCACGCCCGAATTCGTCCGCGACGAAATTGCCCGTGGCCGTGCGATCATTCCAAACAATATCAACCACCCCGAATCCGAACCGATGGCGATTGGCCGCAATTTTCTCGTCAAGATCAACGCTAACATCGGCAACAGCGCGGTCGCATCGAATGTGGCGACTGAGGTCGACAAGATGGTCTGGTCGATCCGCTGGGGCGCGGATACCGTGATGGACCTGTCGACTGGCCGCAACATCCACGACACCCGCGAATGGATCATCCGTAATTCGCCCGTTCCCATCGGCACCGTGCCGATTTATCAGGCGTTGGAAAAGGTCGGCGGCGTTGCCGAGGACCTGACGTGGGAAATCTTCGCCGATACGTTGATTGAACAAGCCGAACAGGGCGTCGATTATTTCACCATCCACGCGGGCGTCCGCCTGCCTTATGTTCCGCTCGCGGCTAAGCGCATGACGGGTATCGTGTCACGCGGCGGCAGCATCATGGCGAAATGGTGCCTTGCGCATCACAAGGAAAGTTTCCTCTACGAACGCTTTGACGAAATCACCGAGATTATGAAGGCCTATGACGTCGCTTATTCGCTCGGTGACGGCCTTCGCCCCGGCAGCATTTACGATGCCAATGACGAAGCGCAATTTGCCGAACTGTATACGCTGGGCGAGTTGACGAAGCGCGCATGGGCGCAGGATGTTCAGGTCATGATCGAAGGGCCAGGGCATGTGCCGATGCACAAGATCAAAGAGAATATGGAAAAGCAGTTGGAGGCGTGCGGCGAGGCACCATTCTACACGCTTGGACCGCTCACAACCGACATCGCGCCGGGATATGACCATATCACCAGCGGCATCGGCGCGGCGCAGATCGGTTGGTACGGCACCGCGATGCTTTGCTATGTTACGCCAAAGGAGCATTTGGGCCTGCCTGACCGTGACGATGTGAAGGTAGGCGTGATCACATATAAGCTTGCCGCACATGCCGCTGACCTTGCCAAGGGCCACCCCGCCGCGCAGGTGCGCGACGATGCTTTAAGCAAGGCGCGCTTCGAATTCCGCTGGCGCGACCAATTCAACCTCAGCCTCGACCCTGATACGGCCGAACAATATCATGATCAGACCTTGCCCGCCGAAGGCGCAAAGTCCGCGCATTTCTGTTCGATGTGCGGACCCAAATTCTGCTCAATGAAAATCAGCCAGGAAGTGCGCGAATTTGCCAAGTTGCAAAACCAGCCAGCGGACAATTTCGTCGCCGCGGACGAGGCGGAGGCCGGCATGGCGCATATGAGCAAGGTCTATGACGAAACCGGCCGTGAATTGTACATGGGCGCGGGCGACCGCGAACATGATTAAGCGTTAGACAGCACCCGAACGGCTAATCGCTTCCTCGATCCACAAACGTGCATCGGGGAAGCTGCGTTCAACTTCTGGTAGGTCATTGACGCATAGGAATTTAATCGCGTTCCATTCGCGGCCGCATAAATAGCCTCGGACATCATCGGCGGACCAAGCATCCACTGCGCCCACCGCGACGTGCAGATAATCGCGCGTGTCCAATATCGCGGCGCTCCCGTCGGCAAGGCAGGCATGATTATGCAGGCTTTGCGGCAGAAACTGCCCAGCATCGCGAAAGCGGAAACTGGCATTGGAGATAAAGGCGTTGCGATAGGTATCGAACAATTGCGCCATCACCGAACGCTGCATTGGGTGGACGACATGCGCGCTTTCAAACACTTGGTCTGCGGTATAGCCAATCATCTGTGCGGCGTTGATCTGATTAAAATGGTTCAGCATGCTTGCGTCATCACGCCGGGCGCCGCATGCCACAAGGTCGCTGTGGTCCGCCCATTGGCCGCGCAGCACTGGGCCATCGCCCGCAAAGAAATCCGAGCGCGTCACGGGCGCGGTTAGGAAGACGTCATCGTTGAAATATAAGAAATGTTCGGCAAGGCCGGGGATACGCCACAGCATTGTTTCAATCGACAGCGAATTGAACGTCTGCAACGCGTCGTCATAGCCTGCAAATATCTCTCTGTGATCAACGATGCTGATCTTTGCGGCGATTTCAGGGGGAAGCTGCATAATTTCCGGCGTCTGGGCATCGGTAACGATCCAAATCTGCCGCACCCAAGGCGCATTGTTGGCGATGGAGCGCACACAATAATTCAGCTCGTCGCTGCACAGCCACCGATGGGGGTTGGTGCCATTGTCATGCAGCGGCGCACGCGCTTGAGCCACCGCGTCAGCCTGTGCTAACGCCAGATGTCGCTCCCGCTTCGCCCTATGCACAGGGTCCGCCCCGTCCACCCAAGTAATGACTGCATCAACTTCAAACATGAAACTCGTCACAAAAATGTAATAGAGGCCCTTAGGAGTGTGCGGTGGTTTTGGGAAATGGAAAGTATGGAGGTGGGAGGCTGCATGTGGGGGCGCGTCATCGCTAGGATATGATGCACTACGCGGCGCCCACCGGACTGCACCCCTTCATTGCCGCGTGACATTCTGTTGGGGCGGGTTAGGGTGGGTCATGACCACGACACCCAAAACCCCCAACTGGTTCGACATTGGCATGGATGCTTGGGCGCTTGCCGCGGAATCGAACATGGTGATCGCGATGCGCATCGGCAGTCTGGCGCTTGGCGGACCGAATGCAGCGCGGGAGGCGGAGCGGATGGTGAAGGAGAAGGTCGGAGCAAATATCACGCTTGGCTGTGACCTGATGCGCGGAAAGCTCGGCAGCAGCCCCGAAGCCATCGTCAGTGGCAGCATCGCGCATTATTCCAAAACTGTCGTCGCCAACCGGAAACGATTGGGCATACGCCTGCTCCGCCGGTGCCCGAAATTGCCGGTGAGCCGGAATAAGTAGCTATGTTCCGCTTCTGTTTGCACATTAGGTAAATGAAGCGTATACCGTTAAAACGCTATCGTCGACCGCGACGGAATTTGAAGCACGCATCGGGTCAGATGATCGGAACGTGCAACGTCTTTCCTACCACGACTTGGCTACCCACTTGGCGCTGTTGTCAGGTGGTCACCTGTTTCGTGAAAGGAACATATTATGCCAGTAGGCACCGTAAAATTTTTCAATGCAGACAAGGGCTATGGCTTTATCGCGCCTGATGGCGGCGGTGATGACAGCTTCGTACACATCTCGGCCGTTCAGGCAGCCGGCATGCATTCGCTTGATAAAGAACAGCGCGTGAATTTCGAAGTCGAAATCGGCCGCAACGGTAAGGCTTCGGCCATTAACCTGTCTTCAGCTGATTAATCAGCCGAAATATTAAAAAAAGGGCCGCCGGAAGGCGGCCCTTTTTTTGTGTCACGCGCCGACGTTTAGTCGAACAGCTCTTCAAGAAACGACTTTTTGCGTTTTTTATACGGGTAGCCATGCCCATAGCCTTGGTGTTGCTGCCCATAGCCTTGCGGTGCGAACCCGCCTTGGGGTGGCGGCGCTGCTTGCGGGGCAGGGGCGGGTTGCGGAGGCATTTCTGCAGCAGCGCTGCGCTCTATAATTTTGTCGAGCTCCCCACGATCAAGCCAAACTCCACGGCATTGCGGGCAATAATCAATTTCTACACCTTGGCGATCGCTCATCACCAGCGGTACCTTGCATACAGGGCAAGGCATTCCAACGGCTGCGTTCATATCGAGACTCCTCTTGTTGTCATATAAGCGGTCCGACATCGCCGTCACATGACGACCAGAGGGGCCCGGCCCGCTTGTTTGAACTGGGGATGCGGCATCCAGTTTTCAAGAAGGGCATGCGCTAATTTCGTGCGGCGCCTGTCATCCACATTGCGGATAAAACGAGAATTGCCCGCAAAAGCGAAATGGCGACTATGAACCGCAGGTCGGCATGCAGGAAAACAGAAGAAGGCGTCAATGGTTAACGCGACTTCCCAAATGGCCAGTTGGTGATGTGCCCGACCCAAAAAGCGAGCCAGATCAGCACGGGCTGAAATGCCAGTCGCGGACCATGATACCACCAACTCAGCGTATTTCCGTCAAACGCGATGCCGTTGAACGCATGGTTGAAGTTGGCTGGCCATACGCACAAGGCATAAAGTGCAAGGCCAATTGCGGCCCATTTGCGCGTCTGCGGGATCATTAGGCCAACGGCTCCTGCGATTTCGGCAACGCCAGTGACTGCTACCACGATCTCTGGGAAGGGCACCCAGTGCGGCGTAATGGCCAAAAATCCGCCCGGTGAGAAGAGATGCAGGATCCCTGCCACGAGGTAGAACAAGGCGAGAATTACGCGGAGGCTGGAGCGGATCATTATCGTTTCCGCACGAACTCGGCGCGCAGCACCAGGCCCTTTATACCGTCGAAACGGCAATCAATCTCCTGCGCATCGCCCGTCAAGCGGATGGACTTGATCAGCGTTCCACGTTTCAAAGTCTGTCCAGCGCCCTTGACGGTTAAATCCTTAATCAAGGTTACTTGGTCGCCATCCATAAGCAGATTCCCAACCGCGTCGCGCACTTCGACGGCACCGTCTGCCTCAGTTGCTGTCTTGGCAGCGGCGGCGCTTATCCATTCCCCAGATGCCTCGTCATAGACATAATCTTCGTCATTTGCGTCGCTCATGATGCACAATTCCTTATTGGCCCCCCACTGCCGTAGCGGCATTTCGCATGACGCGAAAGCCGGTTGCAATTTGCAACGATGTCAGTAAGATTTTCTCATAAATTGGAGAGGCATATGGCGCAGGCTGAGACGACAGTAGATGTTTTGATCGTAGGAGCTGGATTGTCCGGCATCGGCGCTGCGGCGCACCTTACAATGCAATGCCCGAACAAGAGTTACGCCATTGTTGAGCAGCGCGCCGATATGGGTGGTACATGGGATCTGTTCCGTTACCCCGGTATCCGGTCTGACTCTGACATGCACACTTTGGGATATCGCTTCAAACCATGGTTGCATGAAAAGACGATCGCGGATGGTCCATCCATTCACGAATATGTCCATGAAACCGCCGAGGAATATGGAATTTCGCAGCATATCCATTTTGGCCATCAAGTTATCTCGGCCAATTGGTCAAGCCCAGATGCGCGCTGGCATGTAACGGCTAAGGCCGTTGATGGTGGCAATGAACGTCACTTTGCTGCGCGTTTCCTGTTCATGTGCGCTGGCTATTATGACTATGATAAGGGTTATAAGCCCGATTTTGCAGGCGAAGCCAACTTTGGCGGCCAAATCATCCATCCGCAGCATTGGCCAAAGGATTTGGATTATAAGGGCAAGAAGGTAACCGTTATCGGCTCAGGTGCGACGGCGGTTACGATTGTTCCTGTTATGGCGGAACAGGGCGCGCAGGTGACCATGCTTCAGCGTTCGCCAACATATATGGTTTCGCGTCCTGCCATCGACCCATTTTCAAAATTCGTGCGTAAGATTATGCCCGAGAAACTGGCTTACGCGCTCACGCGGTGGCGCAACATAAACATGCAGCGCTTCACTTATTGGTATGCGCGCCGCAATCCCGCGAAGCTGGGTGAGAAACTGGTCAACATGGCGCGGGAAGCGCTCCCTGCATCAGTTGATGTCGACACCCATTTTGTGCCAAAATACGGTCCATGGGAACAACGCCTTTGCCTCATTCCTGATAGCAACATGTTTACTGCGATTACCGAAGGCAAGGCTGAAGTTGTTACAGATCACATCGACCACTTCACCAAAACGGGTATTCAGTTAAAGTCGGGCAAGCACATCGAATCCGACATCATCATTACTGCGACTGGCTTGAACCTCGTGACGATGGGCAAAACCGCCATCAGCGTCGACGGGGATGCCATAAATTTTGGTGAGCACTTCAATTATAAGGGCGTGATGTTTAACGACATCCCCAATTTCGCCAGCGTTTTTGGTTATATCAACGCGTCATGGACGTTGAAGACCGACATCGTCGCTGATTATGTCTGCCGCTTGCTGTGGAAAATGGACGATAAAAACGCGCTTGTGGCAACACCGGTTCTTGATGATCCAGATATGCCAAAGCTGCCATTCGTAACCGATTTTAGCTCTGGCTATTTCGCACGTAGTTTCGACTCATTGCCCAAAAATGGTGATCGTCATCCATGGCGGGTTCTGCAAAATTATACGGCTGAGAAGAAAATTCTGACCCAAGATCCGGTTGACGATGGCGTTATGATATTTTCAGCGCCCGCCTTCGCTGGCGCACATCGGGAAGCCGAAGAGACGTTGATCGCAGCAGAATGATGCGCTCTGACGGGCGCTTATAACGCCCGTCAGCTGTCCTTGGCAGCAAAGCCGAATAGCCGCAGCCATTTGCTCGGGCTGTTCGGTGCGGGGGTTGGATGTGCGATAGCCCGATGTTCGCAATCATAACCATGCACATAAAAATGCGCGACGTTCCTAAAACTTCTCCCGTTCGCGTGTCATTGCCGCTATCGCTACGTATATGCAGTATGACACTTTAATTCAGCCTGACAACGGGCAGGCCGCCACCCTGATTCATGTGACCGACAAAAGCCGATTTGAAACGTGGCTTGCGCTTCAACCTGATGCCGTGCGAACTGCGATCAAGGCACAGAAGTTCGAAGGTGGCGCCAACGATATAGCTATCTTGCCCGCTGATAAACTGGGCGAATGGTCTGTGGCGGCGGGCGTAACTGATGTTTCGGCACCGAGCTTGTGGCATTTGGCAAAGCTGGCGGACAGCTTGCCCGAGGGTGTATATCGGCTCGCCGATTATGATGCCAGCGAGGCTATGCTTGGCTGGATGCTGGGGCAGTATCGCTATTATGAATATCTGAGCGAACCAAAGCTGACAGGGCCACGGGTTTTGTTGGTGAAGGAGCCTGCGCGCATTACCATGGCCGCGTTGCAGGCAACCGCGACGGCATTGGTGCGCGATCTTGTGAACCGGCCAGCGGGGGACCTTGGGCCAAACGCGCTGGAGGTAGAGGCAAAACGGATCGCAAAGGCGCATAAGGCAGAGGTTACGGTGACAGCTGGTGAGCCTTTGGAAGCCGGCTATCCGCTCATTCATGCGGTTGGCAAGGCGGCAACGCGCGAACATGCGCCGCGTCTTATTGAGCTTGAGTGGGGCGACCCGCGCCACCCGCGCGTTGCGATTGTGGGCAAGGGGATTACCTTTGACACGGGCGGGCTGGATATCAAGCCTTCGACGGGCATGCGCTTGATGAAAAAGGATATGGGCGGCGCAGCACACGCATTGGCGCTGGCCGAGCTGATCATGGCGGCGCATTTGCCCGTTCGTTTACATATGCTTGTGGCCGCTGCAGAAAACAGCATATCGGGCAACGCGATGCGGCCGGGCGATATCATTAAAAGCCGCAAGGGCATTACCGTTGAAATCGACAATACCGATGCCGAAGGACGCTTGGTGCTGGCCGACGCACTAACCAAAGCGATAGAAGATAAGGCGGAACTGATCATTGATTTCGCCACGCTGACCGGTGCGGCGCGTGTCGCGCTTGGGCCCGACCTGCCGGCGATGTTCAGCAATGATGACAGCATCGCGATTGGCCTTCTTGCCGCATCGAAAGCAGCGACGGACCCCTTATGGCACATGCCACTTTGGTCGCCATATATGGAAATGCTCGATAGCGACATCGCCGACATGTCTAACAGTGGCGGCGGATTTGCAGGCGCAGTTACCGCCGCGTTGTTTTTACAGAAATTTGTCCCCGACAATGTGCCTTGGGTGCATCTTGATACATTCGCCTGGCGACCCAGCAGCAAGCCCGGCAGGCCAAAGGGTGGAGAGGCCCTTGGATTGCGTGCGGTCTTCGGCTATCTGGCGGAAAGATACCCGGCGCGTTAGGGTGCCATATATCATTTGATGTGTTCCCCGGCCTCGCCTGGGGCACATGCTATTAGGTCAGGGATAGAAACAGTTGGTGGACGGTCATATACAGGCGGGCGAGCGGCCTATTTATACATTAAGCGGGCATAGCCTTGTGGGAGATAAGCGCACAACGCCGATCCGTGGCGACCTTGCCGATATTAGTCTGGCCGGAAAGTTGTTTGCGCCGCATTATGCGGTACCCATGCTGCGTACTGGCATTACGCCGGTAACTGAAATTTATGCCGAAGCCCATGCGACCTCAATGCCCGTCAGCGCGCTTATGCATGGCGAGGAATTTGCCGTTCTTGATGTCGCGGGTGACTGGGCATGGGGCTATTGCCTGCATGACAATTATTTGGGCTATGTCCGCTTTGCCGAGCTCGGCGATGATTTTGACGCAACGCATATCGTCAGCGCGGCAGCGACGTTATTGGTGGCTGCGCCATCGGCCAAGGCGCGCGTCCTCGCGCGCTACCCCATGGGAGCGCAATTGCTGTGTGGATCGCCGAGCGAATGTGGCAATTATCTGGCGTGCGAAAATGGATTTGTGCCGCGCGCGCATCTGTCGGAAATTGGAAGCGTCGCAGCGTCGCCCGCTGATTTGGCTGAGCAGTTGATTGGCACGCCCTATAGCTGGGGCGGACGCAGTGGCGATGCCATTGATTGCTCTGGCCTTGTGCAATTAGTCTTTGGCCTAAAGGGCATTCTGGCCCCGCGCGATGCCGATATGCAGCAAGCCGATTTTGGCGTGGATTTGCCGGATGATGCTGTGTTGCAGCGTGGTGACCTGGTTTTCTTTCCGGGGCATGTTGGGATCATGGCGGATGCCGAAAACATCATTCACGCTAATGGCACCGCAATGGCGGTCAGTGTTGAACCCCTAGCGGATGCTGCGGCCCGATTTGCCGAGTACGATGAGCCGATATTGGCACGTAAGCGGGTTGCGTTTTGACCAAATCTATCTTCATCGACGGGGCAGCGGGCACCACTGGGCTTGAGATCGCCGACCGGCTTGCTGGACGCGCGGAGTTTGCACTGATTTTGCTTGATGATGATAAGCGCAAAGACCCCGCCGCCAAGCGCGAAGCATTGAACGACGCCGATTTCGTCGTCCTCTGCTTGCCAGATGATGCCGCGAAAGAGGCGGTGGCCATGACCACGTCCAGCCACACCCGAATCATTGATGCATCAACCGCCTATCGTATTGACCCCAATTGGGCTTATGGCTTTGCCGAGTATCGCATTGGCCAGCGCGAACATATTGCGTCTGCGCGATGGGTTAGCAACCCCGGTTGCTACCCCACCGGATTTTTGGGCCTCGTCGCGCCATTGGTGGCCGCTGGCTTGATCCCTGCCGACTGGCCGTACACCGTCAACGCGGTGTCGGGCTATTCAGGTGGCGGTAAGGCGTTGATACAACGGTTCGAAGGTGACGGCACGGATATCGGCTTTCGTACTTACGGCCTGGACCTTGCCCATAAGCATGTGCCCGAAATGCAGGTCCATGCCGGCCTTGCCCACGCGCCCATATTCGCCCCTGCCGTCGTTCGCGCCCTTCGCGGCATGATCGTCGAGGTGCCTCTGCCGTTGTTCGCGATGCCAAAGGCTGGCAGCGCAGATGCGTTACGCGCTGCACTCGCTGCGCATTATGCGGGGTCGCCAGTGGTTACTGTGCACACCGAAGCCGCACCATCCGAATTGCTGATGCATGCGGACCAAGCGCCGACCGACCGGCTTGACCTTTATGTGCTGGCGTCGCCCGACGGGTCACAAGTGCGGTTGCTGGCGATGCTCGACAATCTCGGTAAAGGCGCAAGCGGCGCGGCGGTGCAAAACCTAAACATCATGGCGGGGTTGGACGAGACGGCTGGGTTGCGGTTGTAACCCGATTTCAACCAAACACCTCTGACGCGTTCAGGTGTCTCAATGCCAATGCCAATGCCAATGCCACAAAGCCTTAATAAGGCGGCTGATCAAAACCCTTGGGGCTCTTGGTAAAAATCTCGCAGCCGTCTTCGGTGATGCCGATGCTATGTTCAAACTGCGCAGACAGGCTGCGATCGCGCGTTACCGCCGTCCAGCCATCGTCGAGGACTTTGCCGGCGGCCTTGCCGATATTGATCATGGGCTCAATCGTAAAGATCATGCCAGGACGGATTTCTTGGCCAGTGCCGGGGCGGCCGACATGGACGATTTCGGGGGCGTCGTGGAACAATTGGCCAAGGCCATGCCCGCAAAAATCGCGAACCACACCGTAACGGTGCTTTTCGGCGTGGGTTTGAATGGCATGACCTATGTCACCGACATGGTTGCCGGGCTTGGCCGCTTCAATGCCCAGCATCAGGCATTCATAGGTAACGTCCACCAAGCGCTTGGCCTTCACAGGCACATCGCCGACCAAGAACATGCGGCTGGTGTCGCCGTGCCAGCCGCCCAGTTGCGGCGTGACGTCGATGTTGACGATGTCGCCATCCTTCAATTTTTTGTCCGACGGAATGCCGTGGCAAATGACATGGTTGATCGAAATACAGCAGCTATGCGTATAGCCGCGATAGCCCAAAGTGGCGGGAACGGCTCCGCCGCGCATCGTCATCTCGCGCACAATGTCATCGAGTTCTTCTGTACTTACGCCGGGCACGACATGTGGCACCAATGCGTCAAGGATTTCTGCGGCAAGGCGTCCAGCCTTGCGCATACCGTCAAAGCCCTCTGACCCGTGCAATTTGATCGTCCCGTCGCGGGCTTGCATCGCCTCTTCGGGCGTAACGCGTACATATTGTTCCATGCATCCGACATAAGGCAATATTCCGCACTTTGCGAGAGGGTGAATTATGCTATCGCGTGCCTATGACAGAATCTCGCATCTACACCGCCGCCCTTGTCATCATTGGCGATGAAATCCTTTCTGGCCGGACACAGGACAAAAATGTCAGCCAAATCGCTCTTTGGCTGAATATTCAGGGTATTCGCCTAAAAGAAGTGCGCGTTGTTGCTGATGTTGAGGAATCGATTGTCGAGGCCGTCAACGCGCTTCGCGCGCGCAACGATTATTTATTTACGACAGGCGGCATCGGCCCGACCCACGATGACATCACGGTGGACGCAATTGCGGCTGCATTGGGCGTAGAGGTTGTCATTCACCCCGAGGCAAGCGCAGTGCTACATGCATATTATGAAACGCGTGGCGGGATCAATCCGGGCCGTTTGCGCATGGCGCGTGTGCCAGACGGCGCTGAACTTATTCCCAACAAAATGTCGGGCGCGCCGGGAATCCGGCACGGCAATATCTTTATCATGGCCGGTGTTCCGCATATCACCGCCGGCATGTTGGACGCATTGACAGGCACGCTTGAGGGCGGTGCGCCGTTATTGTCACAACAAATCGGCTGCTGGGTCGCCGAAAGCGAAGTGGCCAAATTGCTTGGTGATACCGAAAAGCATCATGAAGGATGCCAGATCGGCAGCTATCCGTTTTTCCGCGAAGGCAAGGTCGGCGCGAACTTTGTGGTGCGCACCACCGATGCGCATAAATTGGCAGAATGCGTCGAGGCGTTGCAACTTGGCCTACGCGGCTTGGGTTATGATACTGTCGATGGTGGAATTTAAGCCGAGTTTGTCGTCTCGTTCATGTGCGGTCAAGCTGCACGTGCCTTATGAGGAGTGACATGCGCACATTCTCCAATGCCCTCGCTTTTGCGGCCCTGCTGCTCTCTACACCCGCTTTCGCGCAAGCTGCGCCTGCCGCAACCAAGGTTGGCAAGCCTGTTGCGCAGCCCTGGTTGTACGAAGGCAGCGATGTCCCTGTCGATGACACATGGACGTTTGGCGTGCTGCCCAACGGTGTGCGCTACGCGGTAAAAAAGAATGACGTTCCGGCGGGGCAAGTTTCCATCCGCGTGCGGATTGATGCAGGCGCATTGCATGAGAATAATGATGAGCAAGGCTTTGCCCATCTCATCGAGCATTTGTCGTTTCGCGGTTCGACCTTTGTCCCCGATGGCGAAGCAAAACGCATTTGGCAAAGGTTTGGGGTAACCTTCGGCAGCGACAGCAATGCCCAAACGACACCGACGCAGACCGTTTACAAGCTTGATTTGCCGAACGCGACACCCGAAAAACTCGATGAGTCAGTCAAAATCATTTCCGGCATGATCCGCAATCCGCGGATTTCGCCAACAGCGCTGAATGCCGAGCGCGCCATTGTTCTGGCCGAATTGCGGGAAAATAGCGGTGCGCAGATGATCTACAGCGACGCTCTGCGCCAACATGCGTTTCAGGGGCAACGGCTGGCGAACCGATCTACTATCGGAACGCCAGAAACGCTGCAGGCGTCAGATGCCATTCGACTGAGAGCATTTCATGACCGCTGGTACCGCCCCGAAAATGTCGTCGTGGTGATGGCTGGTGACATGGAACCAGCACAGCTTGCGAATCTGGTGCAGAAATATTTCAACGACTGGAAGGACGTTGGCCCACGCGCGCCCGAACCTCCGTTTGGCGATCCTTCACCGCAAGGCACACCTGTACGGGTGTTGATTGAGCCGACATTGCCTACGACGGTCAGCATTGCCTATTTGCGTCCATGGCGCAAAGTGAACGACACAATTGCTTATAATGAGCAGTTGCTGGTCGACGCATTGGCGCTTCAGATCGTTAACCGCCGGCTTGAAGTGCAAGCGCGTAACGGCGGAAATTATCTGGTCGCCCAAATCGCCCAGGAAGACATTTCGCGTACCGCAGATGCGACATTGGTGTCGCTCACCCCCATTGGCGACAAATGGGAGGCGGCAACGCGCGACGTTCGCGCCATCGTTGCAGATGCGACAATGACGGCGCCCTCGGTCGCGGACATTGACCGCGAGAAAACGTTGTTCGGTAACGCGCTTCGCACGATGTTGGACAGCTACCCCTTTGAAGCTGCCGCCAAACAGGCCGATGATATCGTGAATGCCGTCGACATTCGGGAGACCGTTGCTGCCCCAAAAACGGTTGTTCAAGTCTATGAGGGCATGAAGGACAAGTTCACGCCCCAAAGGCTGCTAGCATCAACCCAGAACCTATTCATGGCCGATGTGACGCGGCTCATGCTGTCTTCGCCTAGTTCCGTCCCCAACGCAGATAATCGTGCGCTAGCTGCATTAAATGCTTCGGTAGCTGCCAACAAAACGGCGCGATTGTCCGAGAACACGCTTGGCTTTGCGGCGCTGCCAAAATTGGGTGCGCCGGGGAAGCTGGTGATTGAGGATACTGTTTCGCGGTTGCAGATGACCCGGCTTGAGCTGTCCAACGGTGTGCGCGCATTGCTATATCCGAATAAGGCAGAGAGCGGTCAAATCCGAGTGCTCGTGCGTTTTGGCTATGGCTATCAGGCTGTAAATCCAGATCAGGGCGGGTTGCTATGGGCCGGGCCATTGGTCATGCCAGAAAATGGCATCGGTAAGATTAAGCGTACGGAAATTGATCAGATGGTCAATGGACGGCGGATTGAACTAAACTTTTCGGTCGACAACAGTGCATTTCAATTTGGCGCAAATACGCGGCCGGATGACCTTACCGACCAACTGACCCTGATTGCGACGAAGCTGGAACATCCGGGCTGGGATGTCGCACCGGTTGAGCGTGCCAAGGCACTGGCAACATCAGGCTATGCCAGCTACGAAATGTCGGCAACGTCCGTGTTACAACGCGATCTGGAGTATCTATTGCGTAACAAGGACGCGCGATGGAAGGCCGCTACCCCCGCTGAAATTGCCAACATCGATGCTGCGAAATTTGAATCCTTCTGGAAACCCTTAATGTCACAAGGCCCAATCGAGGTGATGCTCTTTGGTGACTTTGACAAGGCTGCAGCGGTGTCGGCGCTTGAAAAAAGTTTTGGCGCAATGGCGCCGCGTGCGGCGTTGGCAGTGTCAGCAGCGGCGCGTGATATGCATTTCCCAGCGCCAAGTTCGACCCCAGTGCGATTGACGCATCGCGGCGCTTCCGATCAGGCGGCGGCCGTCGTGGCGTGGCCGACGGGTGGCGGCATTAACGGCATTAGCGAAGGGCGGCAGCTGGAAACATTGGCGGCAATATTCCGTGATCGGCTGTTCGAAAAATTCCGCGCCGAACAAGCGGCGAGTTACAGCCCTGACATGGCCGCCAATTGGCCAGTCGACTTTAATAGCGGCGGGTATCTTATGGCCTATGCGCAGGTAAAACCTGCCGACGTTGATTGCTTCTTTGCCTTTGCGGATGCTGTTGCTGCAGATCTTATCGCGTATCCCGTTAGCGCCGATGAACTGCAACGTGCTGTAGAGCCGACTAAGCAGGCGATTGAGCGTGCAGCGTCCGGCAATACATTTTGGCTAAACCAGCTCAAGGGCGCCACATATGATCCCGAACGGTTTGTGGCGTTGGGCAAGCTCTACAGAGATTACAACAGCGTAACGCCGGCCATGTTGCAAACTCTGGCCAAACGCTATTTTGTGAAGGACAAGGCTTGGAAACTTGTCGTAGCACCGCAACAGGGTCTTGGACCCATGACCGACGCCCGCTAATATCAGAGCAAAGAGCGGCTTACGTCAAAGCACATATTTGGATAAGTCAGTGTCCTTGGCGATGCCGGAAAGCTGCTTACTGACATAAGCGGAGTCGATTTTGAGCGTTTCACCCTTGCGGTCCTCGGCATCAAAACTGATGTCTTCAAGCAGCTTTTCCATCACGGTCTGCAATCGCCTTGCACCGATATTCTCCACTGTCGAATTCACATCAAAGGCAATGCGCGCGATCGCGTCGATGGCATCATCGGTGAATTCCAACGTTACCTCTTCGGTGGCCAACAACGCCTTATACTGCGTCGGCAAATTGGCGCGGGTTTCCGAGAGAATACGAACGAAGTCCGCATGCTCCAACGCGCGCAGTTCAACGCGGATGGGCAGGCGGCCCTGTAATTCAGGCAGCATATCACTTGGCTTGGAGATGTGGAACGCACCAGACGCAATGAACAACACATGGTCGGTTTTCATCGGGCCATATTTGGTGGCGACAGTTGTCCCCTCAATCAACGGCAGCAGGTCGCGCTGAACGCCTTCGCGGCTGACGGAGCCTCCGCCCCGTGCGTCCGACACGGCAATCTTATCGATTTCGTCGAGGAATACGATGCCATTGGCTTCCGCATCGGCAAGTGCCACACGGTTGACGTCATCTTGGTCTAGGCGCTTTTCTGATTCTTCTTCGACCAGCTTGGTCCAAGCATCGGGGACTTTCATCTTGCGCCGTTTCAGATTGTCCTTGCCAAAGGCTTTGCCCATCATTTCGCCAATATTGATCATGCCGACATTGCCGCCCATGCCTGGAATTTCCATGGGCATGTTAGGGGCATCGGAAACTTCAATCTCGATTTCCACTTCATCCATATGACGGTCGCGGATTCGTTGACGGAATGCTTCGCGTGTGGCTTCGCTGGCGGTATCACCTGCCAGCGTTTTTAATATCCGTTCCATTGCTGCGGCTTCTGCGGCTTCACGCACAACTTCGCGGCGCCGTTCTTTTTCAAGGCGCACGGCCTCTTCGGCCAAATCGCGTGCAATTTGTTCCACGTCGCGGCCGACATAGCCAACTTCGGTGAATTTGGTGGCCTCCACTTTGATGAAAGGCGCATCGGCAAGTTTGGCCAGACGGCGGGAAATTTCAGTCTTGCCGCAACCCGTGGGGCCAATCATCAGGATGTTTTTCGGCGTCACCTCATCGCGTAAATCCGCGCCGAGACGTTGGCGGCGCCACCGGTTGCGCAGTGCAACCGCGACGGCACGCTTTGCGTCTGCTTGGCCAATGATGTGTTCGTCGAGTGCAGCCACAATGGCTTTTGGGGTGAGAGCGTTTTTCATTACGGCCTAAATGGGAAGTTGCGAACGGCGTTCAAGTGAAGCGAGCGAGTGACGGTTGTTTACTGGCCGCTATCCAAGGTTTCGACCGTCAGATGGTCATTGGTATAGACGCAGATTTCGGCGGCAATTTTCATGGCATGTCGTGCCATTTTTTCGGAGTCTGCCTCATAATCGGCAAGTGCACGGGCGGCTGACAAAGCGTAATTCCCGCCCGATCCAATCGCCGCAATCCCGTCATTCGGTTCTAGAACATCGCCATTGCCCGTCAGAATCAAGGTCACATCCTTGTCCGCGACAATCATCATCGCTTCCAAGTTGCGCAGATATTTGTCGGTCCGCCAGTCCTTCGCCAATTCGACCGCTGCGCGCATCAATTGCCCGCGATGCTGTTCAAGCTTGCGTTCCAACCGTTCAAACAGGGTAAATGCATCGGCAGTCGCACCTGCAAAACCACCGATAACTGAGCCATCGTGCAATTGCCGGACTTTCTTGGCATTTGGTTTCATGACCGTCTGGCCCATCGAGACCTGACCATCGCCAGCAATGACGACTTTGCCGTTTTTGCGGACGGATAGGATGGTGGTGCCGTACCAGGTCATCGGATTCGCGTGAGAATGAGCTTCCATGGCAACGGATATGGGAAACATCCGCGCAAAGCGCAAGTGAGCGCTTGTGCGGTCTGAATATCGCCGATCACGCGAACGCTAAACTGCTTCTTCATCTTGTTTTTGCTTTATCCATGTCGCAGGTTGCATATCTCTTGCAATGTTGCTTGATGAGTGAAATGCCTGTCAGGCAGCGATGTCATTTTCCACTTAGTTAAGATCCATCAGGTTTTTATGCGGATAGCTTTGCATCAGATGACCAGTTGCATTGATCCGATGCGCAACGCTTCGGATATGCAAGACGCTATTGCTAAAGCTGCTGAAAACGGCGCGTCGATGTATTTTGCGCCAGAAATGGCGCTACTGGTTGATCGTGACCGCGCCCGCGCCGGCAAACACATGGCGGTTGAATCCCACAGCATTGCACTGCAAAGCCTTATCGCGGCTGCCGCCCGACATCGGATATGGGTGCATATCGGTTCCATGCCCATTTTGAATGATGGCGCGGAAAAGTTAGCCAATCGAAGCATCATAATCTCTCCAGATGTTGCAATTGCGGCCCGTTACGACAAAATGCATCTCTTTGATGTTGATTTGGCGTCGGGTGAAACGTGGCATGAGTCATCGGCTTATGTCGGCGGAGAACAGCCCGTGGTGGTTCAAACGCCCCTTGGCCTGATGGGCCTCGCGATTTGCTATGATATGCGCTTTCCCGATTTGTTCAGCGCATATGCCAAATCGGGCGTTGACGTATTGACGCTACCATCTGCCTTTACCGTTCCCACCGGTGAAGCGCATTGGCATGCGCTTCTGCGCGCACGGGCGATCGAAAGTGCGGCATTCGTTATCGCGGCGGCGCAATGCGGTGTTCATGAAGACGGCCGGCAAACCTATGGCCATTCGCTCGTGGTTGATCCATGGGGCACCATATTGCTCGATATGAGCAGCTTGCCTGGACTGGTCTGCGTCGATCTCGATCTCGATACTATAAAGCGGGTACGACAACAGATTCCTGTTCATGCAAACCGGCGGAACATTCCTTCACCCTTTATTGCCGAATAAATCCGCATTAAGGGCAAGCCCATGCACGCGTTTGAGCAATTTATTTGGCAAGATCATCTGTGGGCGGCGTCATCCGTGATGTCTGCCGTGGTGGTGTTGGTCAGTAGCCTGGCGGATCGCCGCCGCCATAATCGCGCCAATATTGACGATGTGGGGTTCATGCCGTGGACAGCCAATACCGTGTTTTCGGTGCTGGCAACTGTCCTGACAGCGGCGTTGGCGATTAAGGGACTTTAACCGGCGCTGACCCTTGCCCAGTGGTTTGCAATAGCCGATGATCACAGCGGGAAATTGGCATCATCCTGCATAGAAATAGCGCGACGATTGCGTTGCTTTCCATTCCGGATAAAGCGGATTAAGGCGGCGCTTCTATTGGGGAAATTTTCGTGACATCATCCTCGGCCCGGTCTGGCTTGTTATACGCTTTGTGCGGATTTGCACTTTTGTCGATTGGCGATGCGGTCATCAAATCTATCGCGGGGGCATGGCCCGGCACCGCTGTCGCTGCGCTGCGCTATTCGATTGGTGCCATAGGTCTTGGCGCTTTGCTGTTACTGAAGGAAGGGCGGCAAGGTTTTGCTATGCCCATGCCCAAATTGCAGCTGTTACGGGGATTTTCGGTGGCCACGGCGACCATCTGTTTTTTCTCGTCGATTTTCCTCATGCCATTGGCCGACGCAACGGCCATCGGCTTTACCAGCCCCATGATAACAGCGATTTTTAGCGCGATGTTCCTGCACGAACGGACCCATGCGACGAAATGGATTGCCATTTTTGTGGCCTTTGGCGGTGTGTTGTTGATCATGCGGCCTAATGTTATGGAGCTTGGCTGGGTCGCGTTACTGCCACTGGCGGCGGCAATGAGCATGGCGTTCATGATAATTGGCAACCGCGCCGTGGCAGGGACGGGTTCGCCATTGCTGATGCAATTTTTGGTGGCGTCACTTGCGGTGCCCTTCATCTTTTGCGCTGCCTTTATTGGCCATTTTTCGGGCGTCGAAGCGCTGCATGTCGGTGTTCCCGATTGGACAATTATCGCGCGCTGCACGTTGGTTGCCGTCACCGCAAGTTTTGGACATTGGTTGATATATATGGCCACGACGCGCGCATCCGCCGCAGAAATTGCGCCCATGACATATGTTCAATTGTTAATTGCGCTGGTCGTTGGCATTCTTGTTTTTGGCGACTGGCCGGATGTTACGTCTCTCCTTGGGTCAGGTATCATAATCGCTAGTGGCCTCCTTTTGCTGCGCAAATCGCGCTAAATCCTGCGTCAGCACTGACGTAACAAATTAGCAAAAGACTTGGCCAAAACGGGCTGCTATCGCACCGTCATGTCTGATCAAAAGCATCTCTACCTCGTTGACGGCTCCGCCTATATTTTCCGGGCCTATCACCGGCTGCCGCCGCTCACTAACAAGCATGGTGAACCTGTGGGCGCGGTCTATGGCTATACTACGATGTTGTGGAAATTGGCGGATGACCTCAACCAAGCCGATGGTCCAACGCACATGGCGGTGGTGCTGGATAAATCCAGCCAGACCTTCCGCAACCGCATTTACGACCAGTATAAGGCGCATCGCCCCGACCCGCCGGAAGACCTAAAGCCGCAATTTCCCATGATCCGCGATGCAACGCGCGCGTTTTCGTTGCCGTTGATCGAAGAGGATGATGTCGAAGCCGATGACATGATCGCAAGCTACGCCAAGGCCGCATGTGCGGCTGGCTGGCATGTCACCATCATCAGCAGCGATAAGGACCTGATGCAGCTTGTGGAACCTTGCATCGACATGTTTGACACCATGAAAAACGAACGCATCCGCGCCGAAGAAGTATATGAAAAATTTGGTGTTGGCCCGGAAAAGGTCGGTGATGTGCTCGCGCTCATGGGCGATAGCGTAGATAATGTGCCGGGTGTACCGGGCGTTGGCCCAAAGACCGCGACCAAGCTGATCCAGGAATTTGGCGATCTCGAAAGCGTCTTGGTCGCGGCACCGGATATGAAGCCATCCAAAATGCGCGATAACCTCATCGAGCATGCAGACAAGGCTCGGCTGTCGAAAGTTTTGGTCACGTTGAAAGAAGACTGCCCGCTGCCGATTGCCATTGAAGACATGGTTTTGGGTGCGATTCCGGAAGAGCCGCTGGCCGAATTTTTACAGCATCACGGGTTTAATTCCCTGCTGAAGCGCATTGGGCATGTTGCGAACACCGCCGCTGCCAACAAGGCGATTGCGGGCAACCCCAAGGCTACGAACGCCGGCGACGGCGCCGAACGTGCGCCGGTAACAGGGGCGTCGGCCGTGCCTGCGCCGATGCCAAAGATCGACGTTTCGGCTTATGAATGCGTGACAGACATATCGCGGCTGGACCATTGGATCACCCGCGCCCGCGAAACCGGCACGCTTGGCTTTGACACCGAAACCGACAGCTTGCAGGCGGCGAGTGCGAACCTCGTTGGTCTAAGCCTCGCAGTCGCCCCCGGCGAAGCATGCTATGTGCCCTTCGCGCATGGCGGGACGGATATGTTTGCGGAAAAGCCCGTGCAAATCCCGATGGATGCGGCGCTGGCAAAGTTACGCCCGCTTCTGAGCGATCCAAGCGTTCTGAAAATCGGTCAGAATTTGAAATATGACATGTCCGTGCTGGCGCGGCATAATGTTCAAATCACGCCTTATGACGACACTATGGTGATGAGCTTTGCACTGGACGCAGGGCGTCAGTTGCATGGCATGGATGAGCTTGCAAAGACGCATCTTGGGCATGAATGCATTTCGTACAAAAGTGTCACTGGCACGGGCAAAAGCCAGATTGGCTTTGCCGCGGTGCCGTTGTCGGATGCCACATGCTACGCGGCAGAAGACGCCGATGTGACGTTGCGGCTGTGGCATCATCTGAAACTGCGGCTGAGCCCCGAAAAAGCGACCAGCGTTTATGAACTGGTAGACCGCCCGTTGGTGCCTGTGCTCTCGCAGATGGAATGTGCTGGCATAAAGGTGGACCGCGCCGCCCTTGCGCGCCTGTCGTCCGAATTTGCCGCGCAAATGGAAATACTGGAAAAGGAAATCCACGGGCTGGCCGGACAACCTTTTACCATTGGAAGCCCGCAGCAATTGGGCGACATTCTGTTTGGTAAAATGGGATATAAGGGTGGCAAAAAGGGCAAATCAGGGCAATATTCGACTGACGCGACGGTGCTTGAGGATCTTGCGGGACAGGGTATCGAAATCGCGCGCAAGGTGCTGGACTGGCGCCAGCTAGCAAAGCTTAAGTCCACCTATACAGACAGCCTGCAGCAGCAGATTGACCCAAAAACAGGCCGCGTACACACGAGCTACAGCCTTGTGGGTGCGCAAACCGGGCGACTGTCGTCAACGGACCCCAATTTGCAGAATATTCCTATTCGGACCGAGACGGGGCGTCAGATAAGGGACGCATTTGTCGCCGAACCCGGCAATGTCATATTGTCTGCCGACTATAGCCAGATCGAACTGCGCCTTGCCGCGCATTTTGCCGATGTGGCGCCCTTGCGCGATGCTTTTGAAAAGGGCGAAGATATCCATGCGCGCACCGCGCTGGAACTGTTTGGCGAAGTGAACCGCGACACACGCGGACGGGCCAAAACAATCAACTTCTCCATCCTCTATGGCATCTCGCGATGGGGACTTTCAAAGCGTCTGGAATCTTCGGCGGACGAGGCGCAGGCGCTTATTGACGCTTATTTCAAACGCTTCCCCGGCATTTCCAATTATATTCAGGAAACGATGGCCACAGTGCGCGAATGTGGGCACTCAACCACCTTGTTCGGGCGTAAAACATGGTTTCCGCGCATTACGTCACCCAACCAAGCCGAACGGCAGGGCAGCGAGCGGGCGGCGATAAATGCACCCATTCAAGGGACAAGCGCCGACATCATCAAACGCGCCATGGTGCAAATGGGACCGGCGCTCAAAGCTGCTGGCTTAGGCCACGTCCAAATGCTGCTTCAAGTGCATGACGAATTGGTATTTGAATTGCCGCAAGCCGACGTCGCTGCCGCAAGCGAAATCATCCGCAACGTCATGGCCAATGCCGCAGAGCCGCTGGTGAAGCTCAATGTGCCCTTGGGCATTGAAATCGGCACTGGACCAAGCTGGGGGGCGGCGCACTAAAGTCGCCGCCACGCTGCATCAGCTGTCTTTGGTTTCTTCAGTTTCAAACGTCAACGCAACGTCGCCATTGGCCGACAGGCGAACAGTGTTATCGTGGACCGAGGCCACCAGTCCGCCATCAATATAATGATGATGGCCTTCATGGCCGCCTTGTCCTGAATCTGACTTGGTCAGCTTGATGCGATTGCCTTCAACGCCATCAACGGTGCCAACATGAACGCCGTCAGCGCCTATAACTTCTGCATGTTCTTTAATCTGTGATAGGTCGGCCTTCTTATGTTCCTTTGGTTGAGAACATAGCCAACGCTTGAAAATGCGTATGGGTTCCAACTGAACCACTTTGAAATCATACAGACCACGCCACAAGAGGCGGTTGCTTAACAGCTTCAACCGCGGTTGCGGGTTTGCGTATAGGTGCCGAGCAAGCGGACCGAGTTGCAGTGGAAGCGCAGTTCCTCGAGCGCGCGGTCTACCGCGGGATCACCCGGTGCGCCTTCGATATCGGCAAAGAATTCCGTGGCGGCAAAGCTTGCGCCGTTTTGATAGCTTTCCAGCTTCGTCATATTGACGCCGTTTGTCGCAAAGCCGCCCATCGCCTTATACAAAGCAGCGGGAATGTTCTTGACCTCAAAAATGAGGGTAGTCATCAACGTGCCGGTGAGGCTGCTGCGATCGACGGGCGCGCGTGAAAGTACAACAAAACGCGTCATGTTGCTCATGTCGTCTTGCACGGCATCGTTAATGGCAACCAGACCATATAAAGCGGCCGCAATCGGCGGCGCGATGGCCGCAGCCGCCGGGTCGTCGTTGGCGGCAACAAACGCAGCAGCGGCAGCGGTGTCCGCATAGGCCACCGGAATTATGCTATTAGCGCGCAGGAAATGTCGGCACTGGCCAAGCGCTTGCGGGTGGCTCATCGCCGTTTTTATGACCGCGTCTGCCGACTTCGCCATCAGGCAATGGCGGATCGACATAAAATGCTCGGCTATGATGCTAAGGCCCGATTCAGGGAGCAAAAAGTGAATGTCCGCAACGCGGCCATGCAGCGAGTTTTCTATTGGAATGATGGCGCATGCCGCCGTTCCTTCCTGTACCGCATCAATGGCGTCTTCGAACGAAAAACAGGGCAGGGGCAGGCAGTCGGCATCATATTCCAGAGCCGCCAAATGGGAGTTTGCCCCCGGCGCGCCTTGAAAGGCAATCGCTTTTGCAGGAAGTTCATGTGCAGCAAGCGTCATGTCTTTGACTATTGCCAGTGCGGGTGCGGGATAACTGTTCATAGGGCCAAGGCGTTAGGCTAGGGAAACTTATCGGGCAAGTGTCGATTTGGACACTTGCACCGCGTAACTGTCGCGATTAGAGGGGCGTCACAATCCGGACGTCATTCTACGTCGGTATTTTAACGCACTTCAAGGCTGATAACCAATGGATGATCGTAGTAATACAATTGCAGGCTGGGTTTTGGCAGGCGGCATCGTCGCGCTGGGACTGAGCATCGTTTCTGGCATGTATTTTCATGGCGAAGCGCCTGAAAAAGAGGGCTTTGCCGTTGCTGCCGAGGCATCGGGCGATGCTGGTGGTGTTGCTGCCGTGCCAATCGCAACTCTGCTCGCGACCGCGGATGTCGCTAAGGGTGAAGCTGTCTTCAAAAAATGCACAGCCTGCCACAACATCGCGCAGGGCGGTCCAAACGGAATTGGTCCAAATCTATGGGCCGCATTGGGTAAGCCACATGGCTATGTTGCTGGATTTGCTTATTCCGACGCGTTGAAAAGCGTTCCAGGTAACTGGGATTGGGAAGGCATGGATAAATGGCTGTCCAACCCAAAGAAATATGCACCCGGCACGAAGATGACTTTTGCGGGTCTGGGTAATCCAGAAGAGCGCGCGAATTTGATCCTATATCTAAATTCGCAAGGTTCAAACCTGCCTCTGCCCGCACCGCCAGCCGCTGACGCCGCTGCGCCTGCAGACGCCGCCGGTGCGCCACCAGCAGCAGCAACGCCAGCCGCAGCACCAGCAGCTGCCGCAGCGCCGGCGAAATAATCTGGTTAAATCAATGTGACACTTCGTAGAAATCGCAGATGGCATGCCATGCCTCTTCTGCGGTTTCTACGAACTGGAAAAGTGCCAAGTCACGAGGGCTTATGACGCCCTCGAGCATAAGCTCCTCAAAATTCACAACCCGGTTCCAAAATTCACGCCCGAACAGCAGGATTGGCATCTTTTTGATCTTGCCCGTCTGAACCAGTGTGAGCAGTTCGAAAAACTCATCAAATGTGCCAAAGCCGCCAGGGAAAACCGCGACCGCGCGTGCGCGCAGCAGGAAGTGCATTTTGCGCAACGCGAAATAATGGAATTGAAAGCTTAAACGTGGCGTCACGAACAGGTTCGGTGCCTGCTCATGCGGAAGCACGATGTTGAGACCAATCGATTCTGCACCGACATCATGTGCGCCGCGGTTTGCAGCTTCCATGATCGAAGGGCCGCCGCCTGAGCATACGACGAAATGGCGACGGCCTTCTTCATCGGTGACATTGGCTTTTCCGGCCAGCTGCGCCAAATGGCGGGCTTCGGCGTAGAAACGGGACTTTTCCTTCATCCGCTCGGCGATGATTGTCGCCCGCTCGCCTTCAGCCTCGGCCAACAATGCCTCTGCGGCTTCAGGCTCGGGAATGCGCGCGGAGCCGTAGATCACCAGCATGGAACCGATATTCGCCTCATCGAGCAGCATTTCGGTTTTGAGCAATTCCAGTTGGAACCGGACTGGGCGCAAATCTTCGCGCAGCAGGAATTCGGTGTCCTGAAATGCTAGCCTGTATGACTTGCTTTGCGTCTGAGGGGTAGAGAGTTGCTGTTCAGCAAAATCCGCTTCTTGCTGTGCTTTGTAGAAACGGCGATCGTTAATTTTTGTGTCTGTCATTACCCTGTATGTAGGGAGAATAAGTCGCTTTTGCCACCCCTATCGGCAAAAAGACGTTCCGTTGGTCATCGACTTCGCCATGTCGAAATGGAAATGGTTGGCATGCGCCGCATTGTAATCAGGGCCGAGAACCGTACCAAAGCGCTTGCAGGCCGACTGGTGCAGACGGCGCAAAAATGCCTGTTCTGCAGATGATCCGCGCCATCCATCAAGGACGGAGACACGCCGTCCATCGCGCAGGATGAAGGCCGAAACGTCGATAGCGTTGGCAAAGGCGTGCTCGGATAATCTTCCTGATCGAGCCCCATTCACGTTCCTGCAGTTGAATGTGCCCATGGTTTCGATCCGGACAACTTCGCCTTTCAGATACATCTTTGCGGCAGGGGCAACGGCGAAGCGCGCCCAATCCGTGAAATTATCTGCAAGCGGGCAGGTCATTGCCCCCAAATTCGTTGTCGGCGTGCCAAAATCCATAAGCTTAATGGTATCAATAGTGCGGCATCCGCCGTCGAAGCTTTTGTTCGGTAGGCCTGAAAAGCGGACTGATTTTGTCTTGAGCGCGGCCATGCACTTACGGGCAGTTTCTGAAGATAAACTCTGGCTTGAACGGGGTGCCTCAGGCTTTTCTCGCCCTCCACATGACGACAGCAACAAGACGCTGCCGACCAGAATACATCGTTTGAACATTTCCAACCCCATCATGTCTTCATAAAGCATTGCACGAAACGTGCAGCCAAAAAATGATGATTTATGGTGCATGTGTCTGGAATATTGCGGATGTCGGTTCAATTTGCGCGTTGCGCCGAACCAAACGGGCCACTATCAAAAACCTATGTTGCGAATCATTCTTAACAACAAGAGTGCTTTTTGGGCGCTGCTGTGCTTGCCGGCATTGCTCATATTGCAGCGCTATGCGTCCGGCGAATTGATCGCGATGGATATGCTGCATCCTACTGGCGAATGGTCCGCTCGCTTCATGATTGCGGCGATGGCGCTAAGTCCTTTGCTGTCGCTGCTTGGGCCACGACCATGGCTGATTTGGCTTATTCAGCGCCGCCGTGCGTTGGGCGTTGCGGCCTTTGTCTATGCCGTCCTGCATCTTATTTTCTATATCATCGATATGGGAAATCTTGATGATATTCTGGCTGAGTTCTTAGCATTGGGTATCTGGACTGGCTGGGCCGCGATGTTATTGTTTGTGCCCGTTGCGATGACCAGCAATGATGCTTCTATGCGGGCGCTCAAGGCGGGATGGAAGCGGCTTCAACGCTTGGTCTATCCTGCCGCTGTGCTGGTTCTGATCCACTGGATATTCATCCACAATAATTTAGCGCCAGCGCTCCTTCACTTCATCCCGTTGTTGCTGCTCGTTGCGGCTCGATTTCTGCGCCACCGCAGACTTATTTTAAAAGGAGCATAAATATGCGTTTATTGACATCTCTCTCGCTCGCCGCTTTGGCCACAATCGCTTGTGCCTCTGTACCGGCATCCGCTACCGGCGTTATTACCTGCAAGGCAGGCCCCGTTTCCGGCTGGAAAAGCGAGAAGGCACTTACCGAAAAACTTACCAAGGAAGGTTGGACGGTCCGCAAATCGAAGGTCGATGGCGGCTGCTATGAAGTTTATGGAACCACCCCCGAAGGCGATCGCGTTGAGGCCTATTTCCATCCGGTAACCCTCGAGAAATTATATGTTGCTCGTCGCGGCGAGGTTTTGTTTCGCAAGAAGGGTTACTGACAAGAGTTTACGATAGTCGTTGACAAAGCCGGGGCCGCGCCTAAAGGCGTCGTCGGGCCACGCGGTCCCAACGCCGCGCTGCTCTCTGCAAGGAGACGCTTACATGACTATAGTACCCCCCGCCGTTAAACCGGCGCGTCCGTTCTTTTCCTCCGGTCCCTGCGCGAAGCCGCCAGGCTGGAGCCCCGAAAAACTTCAAATCGAATCGCTTGGCCGTTCTCATCGTGCGAAAATTGGCAAGTCGCGTCTACAGCTCGCCATCGACTTGATGCGCGAAGTGCTTCAGGTGCCCGACACGCATCGTATTGGCATCGTCCCCGGGTCAGACACCGGCGCGATTGAAATGGCCATGTGGACCATGCTCGGTGCCCGCCCCGTCACGATGATGGCATGGGAAAGCTTTGGCGAGGGCTGGGTCACGGATGTGAACAAGCAGCTGAAGCTAAACGCCAATGTCATGAACGCGCCCTATGGCGAAATTCCTGATCTTGGCGCGGTCGACTTCACAAATGATGTGGTCTTCACGTGGAACGGCACCACCTCCGGTGCGCGGGTGCCCAATGGCGACTGGATAGCTGATGACCGTGAAGGGCTCACGTTTAACGACGCGACCTCAGCCGTTTTTGCCTATGACATGCCTTGGGACAAGCTCGATGTGACAACATTCAGTTGGCAGAAGGTTTTGGGCGGCGAAGGCGCGCATGGCGTGCTCATTCTCGGGCCGCGTGCCGTCGAGCGGCTGGAGACCTATACGCCAGCATGGCCGCTTCCCAAAGTATTCCGCCTGATGTCAAAGGGTGCGCTTGCCGAAGGTATTTTCAAGGGTGAGACAATCAACACACCCTCGATGCTCGCGGTTGAAGACGTGATCTTCGCGCTTGAGTGGGCAAAGACGGTCGGCGGTTTGCACGGCCTAATGGCGCGCAGCAATGCCAACGCCGCGGCGCTCGGCGATATTGTTGCGGCAAGCGACTATCTTGGCTTCCTCGCCGCTGACCCCGCTATCCGTTCGAAAACATCGGTTTGCTTAACCGTTAAGGGCGCGGATGAAGCGATGATTAAGAAAATGGCCTCTTTGCTTGAGGCAGAGCATGCGGCCTATGACATCGCCGGATATCGCGATGCCCCGCCGGGCCTGCGCATCTGGTGTGGCGCAACCTTGGATACTGCCGATATCCAGGCGCTCGGGCCATGGCTCGATTGGGCATACGCCCAGGCCAAAGCTTAATCCTGAAAGCTCGTCCTGAACCTGTTTCAGGACCTTTCATTCCCCTTTGCAATTAAGATGCTGAAACCAGTTCAGCCTAACGATTTTTGAAACGGAATTTAATATGACTAAGCCACGCGTACTTATCTCCGACCAAATGGACCCGAACGCCGCGAAGATTTTTGCTGAACGCGGATGTGACGTTGACGTTATCACCGACAAGACACCGGACGAACTTGCGGCAATCATTGGTGACTATGACGGCATCGCCATCCGTTCGTCGACCAAGGTTACAAAGCAGATCTTGGACGCCGCAACGAACCTCAAGGTGATTGGACGTGCGGGCATAGGCGTCGACAATGTCGACATCCCCAATGCGTCGGCCAAGGGTGTTGTCGTTATGAACACGCCTTTCGGTAACTCGATTACCACGGCAGAACATGCCATCGCCTTGATGTTTGCTCTCGCGCGTCAGTTGCCTGAGGCCAATACGCAGACCCAAGCAGGGCTCTGGCCGAAAAACGGTTTCATGGGCATTGAGGTCACGGGCAAGACGCTTGGCCTGATTGGCGCTGGAAACATTGGTTCCATCGTCGCCAGTCGCGCGCTTGGTTTGCGGATGAAGGTTGTTGCCTTTGATCCTTTCCTGACCGCTGATCGCGCGATTGAAATGGGCATTGAGAAAGCTGACCTTGATACCTTGCTTGCCAAGGCGGACTTCATCACCCTGCACACGCCGCTGACCGACCAAACCCGCAACATATTGTCGAAAGAAAATCTTGCGAAAACCAAAAAGGGCGTGCGCATCATTAACTGCGCGCGTGGCGGCTTGGTTGACGAAGTTGCGCTAAAAGAGGCGTTGGACAGCGGCCAAGTTGGCGGGGCAGCATTGGACGTTTTTGCGATAGAACCAGCCAAGGAATCACCTTTATTTGGTACCCCTAACTTCATCTGCACGCCGCATCTTGGTGCGTCGACAAATGAAGCACAGGTCAATGTCGCGCTTCAGGTGGCTGAACAAATGGCGGATTATCTGGTCAATGGCGGCGTTACCAATGCGTTGAACATGCCAAGCCTGTCAGCCGAAGAAGCGCCGAAGCTTCGCCCTTATATGACACTAGCGCAAAAGCTTGGTTCGTTGGTCGGCCAATTGGCGCATGACAATCTCGATAACATCGCGATTGAGGTCGAGGGCGCTGCTGCAGAGCTCAACATAAAACCGATAACGGCGGCCGTGTTATCCGGCTTTATGCGTCGTTTTTCGGACGCTGTGAACATGGTCAACGCGCCATTTTTGGCAAAAGAGCGTGGCTTTGACATTCGCGAAGTGCGCCATGACAAGACTGGCGCTTATCACACATTGGTGCGTGTCACCGTCAACACCGCCCAAGGCCCACGCTCCGTCGCGGGCACTTTGTTTGCCAATAGCGAAGCAAGGCTTGTCGAGATTTTCGGCATCAGCCTTGAAGCGGAGCTTGAAGGCAACATGCTGTATATCGTCAACGAAGATGCGCCCGGTTTTATCGGCCGTGTTGGAACGACCTTGGGTGAGGCTGGATTGAACATCGGCACTTTCCATCTTGGCCGTCGCAGCGCTGGTGGCGAAGCAGTTCTGTTGCTCACGATGGACGCGGCGATCCCCGAAGCTCTCCTGAAGCAGCTTGGGTCGCTTCCCGGTGTAAAAACCGTAAAGGCGCTTAAGTTTTAAGCGGGGCTTCCCCGCGAGAAGTTTTCGCGTAAAGAACGCACATGAATATTCCGTCTAACCTATTGCCCGAAGGCTTCCGCGACCGACTTCCTCCCCAAGCGGAGGTTGCGGCGCGGGTGTCCCGTGCGATGATCGATGTGTTGGTGAGCAATGGCTACGCCCGTGTTGCCCCGGCAATGGCGGAATTTGAATCGGTGCTCTCCAAACATAGTGGTGACGCCGCCCGTAATCAGCATCTGCGGTTTACCGACCCAGTGTCGGGCCACACGCTGGCGCTGCGTGGGGACATTACCGTTCAAGTCGGACGTATCGCCACGACGCGGATGAAGGATGCACCTCGACCGCTGCGCTTGGCCTATCATGGGCAGGTTCTGCGCCTACGGGCCAAGCAGCCGCGTCCCGAACGTGAACTCACGCAATTGGGCGCGGAATTGGTTGGCAATGATAGCGTTGCTGCGGCTTGCGAAATTGTAGGTGTGGCCATTGATGCGCTTGAAGCGGCGGGTGTGAAAGACATCACCATTGATTTTACCTTGCCCGACTTGGTGGAACGGCTTGCGGAAAAGGCGCTGCCCTTGCCCGCTGACAAACTCGACGCTGTCCGGTCGGAGTTGGATATGAAGGATGCAGGCGGGCTGAGCGTGCTTGGCGCGGAGGCCTATCTGCCATTGCTCGCCGCTACTGGTCCATTTGCAGAAGCGGTGGAGAAACTCCGCGCGATTGACGCAGGCGGCGCATTGGCATCGCGTATCCATGCGTTGGAAGCCATTGCAAGCACGGTGGCTGGCCGCGCGAATGTGACGTTGGATCCCACTGAACGGCATGGCTTTGAATATCAAAGCTGGTTTGGATTTACGATTTTCGCCAAGGGATATAGCGCGGCGCTTGGTCGCGGCGGCACTTATTATATTGATCGTGCCGATGGAACATCGGAACCGGCAACGGGTTTCTCTCTCTATCCCGACCCATTGATTGATCTGGCAGACGAAGGCGTTGTCCAGCGGATTTTCTTGGCCTTGGGCACAGATGCTTCCACGGGTGCAAAGCTACGCAGCGACGGTTGGATAACTGTCGCCGCATTGGATGAAAATGACGACGCCGTTTTGTTGGGCTGCACCCACAAATGGACCAATGGTCAAGCCATCCCCGTCTGAAATTTCTTCCAACGCAGCTTTGGGGTGGACGCAAGCGCCACATAATCATAACGGATCCTACGGCGAATCCCTTCGCAGGAAAAACCTCCTGCGCAGAAAAAGGCCCCAGAGCTATCTGGCTTTGACAGGGAATATCTGATGGCGAATGTAACCGTAATTGGCGCTCAGTGGGGCGACGAGGGTAAAGGCAAGATCGTAGACTGGCTGGCAGAACGTGCTGACGCCGTTGTCCGCTTTCAAGGCGGGCATAATGCCGGCCACACTTTGGTCGTTGGCGAAAATGTTTATAAATTATCGTTGCTGCCGTCAGGCATTGTCACCGGCACGCTGTCGATTATCGGCAACGGGGTGGTTCTCGATCCATGGGCGTTGCGTGATGAAATGGCGAAGCTGCGCGGGCAGGGCGTTTCCATTACGGCCGAAAATTTCGCATTGGCGGACAACTGCGCGTTGATCTTGCCGATCCACCGTGACCTTGACGGGTTGCGTGAAACTGCGGCTGGTTCGGGCAAGATCGGCACCACAGGTCGCGGTATTGGCCCTGCCTATGAAGACAAGGTGGGCCGCCGCGCGATTCGTGTGTGCGACCTTGCACATCTTGATGCCTTGGATGCCCAGCTTGACCGGCTTTGCGCGCACCATGATGCGTTGCGTGCCGGATTTGGTGAACCGCCTGTGGACCGTGCCCGCCTGATTGCCGATTTGAAAGAAATCGCTCCCTTTGTTCTTGAATATGCCGAGCCCGTATGGCGGCGGTTGAACAAAGTGCGCAAAGCAGGGGCACGGATATTGTTCGAAGGCGCCCAGGGCGTCTTGCTCGACGTTGACCATGGAACGTATCCGTTCGTCACTTCGTCCAATACTGTTTCCGGCACGGCTGCCTCCGGCTCCGGCCTTGGGCCAAGCGCGGCGGGCTTTGTGTTGGGTATCGTTAAGGCTTACACCACGCGCGTCGGGTCAGGGCCATTCCCGACCGAGCTTGAGGACGAAACCGGCCAGCGGCTTGGTGAACGCGGTCATGAATTTGGCACCGTTACGGGCCGGAAGCGCCGCTGTGGTTGGTTTGATGCGGTTATCGTGCGCCAAAGCTGCGCTGTGTCCGGTGTGACCGGTATTGCGCTGACCAAGCTGGACGTGCTTGATGGTTTTGACACGATCAAGATTTGTACCGGCTACCGGCTGAACGGCAAGGTCTATGACTATCTGCCAGCGCATGCCGCAGATCAAGCCGCCGTGGAGCCCATTTACGAAGAGATGCCCGGCTGGCAGGAGACCACGGCCGGCGCGCGTAGTTGGGCTGACCTGCCTGCTCAAGCGATTAAATATATCTCGCGTGTGCAGGAATTGATCGAGACACCTGTGGCGTTGGTATCAACCTCGCCGCAACGCGAAGATACCATCTTGGTGCGCGATCCTTTCGCTGACTAACCGCTTTTCAATTCAGCCTTAAGCCGCAAGCTTGCCCGCCAGAAGAAAAAGGCGGGAATGAGTCCAAGCCATGCTGCGCCATACAGGACCCATCGGACGCTTTCATCGCCAGCATATGGCTTGAAGGCGTCCGACATGATGCCAAACAACAATGGTCCTAGGCCAAGGCCAATTAGGTTTTGGGCGAACAGCATTACGGCTGCGGCGATCGCGCGGGCCTCTGGTTTTACCAACCCCTGAACACAGGCGTAGGTCGGGCCGTAATAGGCGGCATTTAGAGCCGTTGGCACGACCAACAACATAATCGCCACGCGCCAGTCGGTTGCAAAATAGCCAAGGAACAGGATCGGCGCGGCGATGAACATACCTATAGCGGGGGTAGTCAGCACATGGCGCTTGTCCATCTTGCCAAATTTGTCGGCCATCATGCCGCCAAGCCATGTACCAATCATGCCAGCGACACCCAAAACAAGCCCAAGCAGCAGCCCTGTTTCGCCGGGGCTTAGGCCATGGGAACGGATGAACAAAATGACCGCCCAAACGCTTTTTCCGTAGGACAAAAACGCCGTGAATGATGCAGCGACGGCCAACATGATAAAGGCGCGTGAGCTGAAAACTTCCCGCAACGCCTCTTTGGTTGAGAGAACTTCACGTGCTTTTTCGCCTGACAAAGCGCGCGCTGCTGCCTCAGCCTTGCGGGGTTCGCGCAATAGGAAAGGCAACAATGCGGCCAATATCAAACCTGGAATGGCAACCGCCATGAATGCCACGCGCCAGCCATAGGCATCGTTCAATACGCCGCCGATGACGAGGCCCAATAAGCTGCCAATGGGTATGCCCAGTCCATAAAAGGCGATGGCGGACGATCTTTTTTCGGCAGGCGCGCTGTCGGTGATGAGCGAATGGGCCGCGGGCGTGCATCCCGCCTCTCCAACACCAACGCCCACTCTGGCGAGCGCAAGCTGTGCAAAGTTTTGCGCTAATCCGCACAACGCGGTCATAGCCGACCAAACCGCCAGAGATATTGATATAAGGCCTACGCGGTTGGTTCCGCTATTATCGGCATAGCGCGCAATCGGAATGCCCAGAAGCGTGTAAAAAAGCGCGAAAGCAAGGCCAGTCAGCAGACCGATTTGGGTGTCCGAAAGGCCAAGATCGCGACTGATGGGTTCAGCGAGTATGTTCACGATCTGCCGATCGAGGAAGTTCAGTACATAAACGATCATCAATACCCACAGCAGCAATTTAGGATTTGTAACCTGATGCTTTGCAGGAGTTGCCTTTTGGCTTTCGTTCATGACTGCCTTCTCCTCTGTCTTCGTTATGGAATAAATTTTGACATTGTCAAAGGCTTGGAGGGTTCATGAAAAGGTCATTATAATCGGGTGTGGCAATAGGCAGGTTTAAATAATCAGTTAGTCCCACAAGTCTGTCATTGACTGTTCCGTGTGGGACGGCTCTGGGGGTAGAATGACAACTCGCGAAACGACGGCGTACATGCCTCTCAATGATTTGGATCTTAACCTGTCATTGGGGGATCGTTTCATGGTCATGGCTTATGGTGCCATTCAATGGCCTTGGTTGCTGCGCAGCCTTGATGGCGGGCGCAAGAAAGATAAAGCGGCGCTTCTTGCGTATCTCGACCTACCGCTTGATGCGCTGCCTAATTTGGGAAGCTGGAAAGCCGACACCCATTTTTTATGGCACATCGTCTTGGCAATTGAGGAAATGCGTCCGGAACAGGTTGTCGAACTTGGCTGTGGCGCGTCTACCTTTGTGGCGGCGCGCGCTTTGCAGCTGTTTGGCGGCGGTAAGCTTGTCAGTTATGATCAGCACGCCGCGTTTGCCAAAACCACGCAAGGCTGGATCCACGACAACAATATGGCGGTCAAAATTCGTCACGCACCACTTGGCGCGCCGCCGGCAGGATGGCCAGGTCATTGGTATCAGCTGTCCGACGTCCCAGCAGAAATCGACCTACTTATCGTCGATGGGCCGCCTTGGGCGCTTCATCCGCATGTGCGCGGTGCGGCATCAAGCCTATTTCCGCGCATCCGTCCCGGTGGTCGGATTCTGCTAGATGATGCCGCACGTCCCGGTGAACGCGTCGTTGCGCTGCGCTGGCGCAAAGAACATGGCAACATGGAATTCACGCTCGACAGTAAAGGCGCGAAGGGCACCTTGCTTGGGCACAAGCACCCCGCTTAAAGCTTCGTCTTTCGCGCTTTAGTGACCTTATTACTGGCGAGATCTAACCCCACCTTGCCACCAGCAGCGGTGTGGGATGGCGTATGCGGCGTTTCCAGATATTCCGGCTCCTCTACCTCAAGCATGCCTTCCCACTTTGTAATGACTGACGTTGCCACTGCGTTGCCGACAACGTTCGTCGCGGTCCGGCCCATATCAAGGAACTGGTCGATAGCGAGGATAAGGGCAACGCCCTCCACCGGGAGGTCAAACATCGCCAAAGTGCCTGTGATGACCACCAAAGATGCGCGCGGTACAGCGGCCACGCCCTTCGATGAAATCATCAGCGTAAGTAGAATGAGAATCTGCGTGCTGATGGGTAGATCGATGCCATAGGCTTGCGCGATAAAGATCGTTGCAAAGCTCATATACATCATCGAACCATCAAGGTTGAAGCTGTAGCCAAGCGGCAGCATGAAGCCAGATATCCGGCGCGGAACACCGAAACGGTCAAGCTGTTCAAACAGCTTAGGCAGCGCCGCCTCGCTTGATGCTGTTGAAAAAGCGATCAACATCGGCTCGCGGATATAGCGGATGAGTGTCCAAATCCGCCGTCCAAGGAAAATCGCGCCAATCGAAAGCAGGATGGTCCACAACAAGGCAAGCGACAGATAAAATTCTGTCACAAGCTCTAAATAGGTCGCAAGGATCGCAAGGCCGCTTTTGGAGACAACGGCAGCCAGCGCACCAAAGACCGCAACTGGTGCATAACGCATAACATAATGCGTTATTTGCAGCATCATTTCGGCCAGCGCCTCGGCACCTCGCACGAGTGGTGCGCCTTTCTCACCTAAGGCAGAAAGGGCGATGCCAGCGAACAATGCGAACACCAGAATCTGCAAAATATTATTCGTTGCCATAGCTTCAAAGGCATTTTTCGGGAAAATCGATAGGATGAATTCCCAGAAATCAAGCTTCTTGACTTCCCCTATCGTAGCCGCGGCATTGGAAATGGTATCGACAGGCGCGCCGATACCAGGCTGGAATATATTGACCATCAACAAACCAAGACCAATGGAGATGAAGCTCGCGATGATAAACCAAGTAATCGCGCGGAACCCAATGCGACCCAAAGCCGAACTGTCGCCCATGTGCGCGATACCGACGACGATCGTTGACAGGATCAGCGGCGCAACGAGCAGCTTTATGAGATTAAGGAAAATATCGGAGAGCAGTTTGAATGTCTTTGTAAGATATTCGAATTGCGTGCTGTCGGGTGCGAAATTTTGATGGACAGTGTAACCAACCGCCACGCCCAGGATCATTCCTGCCAAAATCCACAATGTAAGCCGTTTATCCACTTAACTCTCCAAAATCTCTAAATTCTGCGCGACGCTACACAGGAGAAATAATCCTCGCAACAAGTTACGGATGTGACTTGTTTACGCTTAAGAAGAAGGGCATAAGCTTTGTAATAAAATTACAACTCATTTTGTCGTGGAATAAGACGCGTAACGAATTGCTTGCAGGCGCAAGAGATACCACTGCTCAGGACGCACTGGCGTCGCGTATGAAGCGATTTGGCTTTGATCCCTGGGGTCACTCCGGCAAGGCAATGGCGCATACGTTGACAGCTTTACCGCACGACCTTTTGGTTGCGCAAAAATTGGATGATCTGGAGCGTGTCACGTTGCGCGCCATGTCGCTGACGGATCGCCCACGTCCCAAGCTGATTGCGCTGCGTTCGCCGCTTGGCCGCAATTTGTATATCCTTGTCTGGCTACCGAGTGATGATGCTTCGACCGGTATCCGCAAACAAATTCAAACAATGCTCATGGACGCTACAGGCGGCAGTTTGCTGGGCTAGAATATTGGTTTGGAAGATGGTGGTGTTGCGTTGCTGCGATGCACGCTCGATTTGCCTGACCGCGCGCAGAATGTGGATGAAACTGCTCTTGATGCAAAGCTTGGACTAATGGTGCGTGGGAACCTGCTGTCGAAGCGGCGATGGTCGACCGTGCACGCAAGACGAGTGTTCCAACCCCCGCAATGTTGGCGCAGGTTGCGGGGCAGGCGAGGGTCTTGCTTGGACGTTAACGGTTCAGCTTTTGGCGCCTAAGCCTGCTGGGTTGCCCTTCGCCGAAGGGTTCGATGCGTTTTGCTTTTTCGGCTTTTCGGCTTTTGGCTTGCGGACTTCGCGGCTCGACTTCTTTTGGCTTTTTGCCATGATATTTCCCCTCAAGGGAAGGTTGCTCGCGCAAACTCCGGATCACTGGTCAGTTTGAACCGACCACTGTTATACAAATATAAGCATACACTGCCCCTGTTAAAAGGGCGTCTGCGGATAATGCTGCTTAAGCTGTGTTTTCTAACGGCCGTTTATAGATGCTGTTCAGCGGGCTGCGGAAAAACTTCATCACCATTGGTTCGAAAAATTCCAGTGGGAGCGTGTCATAATTCGGGTCGAACGATGGGCAGTCATATTTGTCGATAAATTCTTCAGTTTCAGCAAACCATTCATGGCCGCGAAACTGCTCGCGCATGTCGCGGTCGAGGCCCAAATGATGGAAGAAATTTTGCCCCTGGAAAATTCCGTGATTTTGGACAATCCAAAGGAGCTTTTCGGAAACGAACGGCTTCAATATGGCGGCAGCAATGTCTGGATGGTTGGTAGCGCCGAGCGTATCACCAATGTCGTGGAGCAATGCCATGATGACATAATCCTCATCTCGTCCATCACGATGTGCACGCGTCGCTGTCTGCAGTGAGTGCGTCAACCGGTCAACCGCAAATCCGCCAAAGTCACCATCAAGCAATTTGAGATGGTCCAGTATCCGGCGTCCGCCATCTTGCGAAAACGGAATATTGTGCCGCATGATGATTTGCCAATCCTCCTGCGTGCTTTCTGACATGTCGTGAAAATTTGCGCGATCGTCGTGATTGTCCATTGCCGATATCCTCCCAGGCGGGATGTTTAACATTGTTGACTGATGAAACAAGGGCTTCAAGCATAAGCGAAATGGGGCTAGACCGAATAAATGGCGATATTAGAGCTTTCCGATAAACCCTTTTTCGCGGACAAAAACCGCGCTTTTTGGAACTTGCACTCGGCCGGTTGGGGCGGCGCTACTGCGCTCTACGCTGTTACGGTTATTGCAAACGGACAACCGTTAAGTTTTCTGGTTCCGGTGCTCATTTCCGCAGTCACCGGCTATTCTGTCACGTTAATGCTATCGGTTGTATACCGCTATGTAATTGAAAAAAGACCATTTGTGACGTGGGGAACCACTTTGCTGGCGGTCATGAGCGCAACGCTGCTTTACGCGTATATTGACACATGGGTTGTTCAAACGATCCGGGAGGGTGCAGACCAAACGCCCTTTGCCCAATTGTTATTAGGGGCGTTGTTTAAAGATGGCCTTCTCGTTGGGGCATGGTCCGCATTGTATTATGCGATCAATTATTTCGTGCGCGGCGAGGAGCAGGCGGACCAAATGATGCGGCTTGAAGCGCAAGCTACCAGCGCGCAGCTCACAATGTTGCGGTATCAGCTTAATCCGCATTTCCTGTTCAACACATTGAACAGCATATCGACTTTGGTGTTACTCAAACAGACCGACCAAGCCAATGCCATGTTGTCGCGTTTGTCCTCATTCCTGCGCTTTACCCTCATTAATGAAGCTGCGGCAAAGGTGCCGCTCACCCAAGAAATCGAAACTTTGAAGCTCTACCTCGATATCGAAAAAATGCGGTTCGAAGAACGATTGCGAACATTTTTCACGATTGAGCCTGCGGTTAAAGACGCTTTGGTGCCATCTTTATTGCTTCAGCCTTTGGTGGAAAACGCCATTAAATATGCCGTGACGCCTAAGGAGGAGGGGGCCGACATTTCCGTTGTCGCTCAACTCGTCGGGCAAAGGGTTCGGATTACCGTTTCGGACACAGGGCCGGGCTTGCAGCCGGGGCAGCAAGACTACAGCCTATCCACAGGGGTTGGGATGGCGAACACGCGTGAGCGCTTGTTACAGGCATATGGTGACGACCAACGTTTTGAACATTATGTCAAAGCCGGGGGAGGATTTGAGGTTTTGTTGGAACTACCTTATCAAACTGGAATTATTGCAGGGGACGACAACCAAGCGGGGGCTAAGTCGCAAGGAAAGATATCCGCATGAGCATTCGTACAATATTGGTCGACGATGAAAAGCTGGCTATTCAGGGTCTCGAATTAAGGCTTCAGCCTTTTGAGGACATAGAGATTGTAGCAACCTGCCACAATGGTCGTGAGGCTATTCGCAAGATAAAGACGCTGAAACCAGACTTGGTTTTTCTCGACATCCAGATGCCAGGTTTTGATGGTTTTTCGGTTGTGCAGGGCGTGATGGACATTGATCCGCCATTGTTCGTGTTTGTGACAGCATATTCCGAACATGCTATTAAAGCGTTTGAGGCGCAGGCCATCGATTATCTCATGAAGCCAGTTGAACCTGAGCGCTTGGCTGACACTATGGACCGCGTGCGCAGCCGTCTACACGACAAACGCACCTCGGATGAGCTTCAGCGCCTGCGCACGGTCATCAATGAAGTCGCGCCAAACGCCGCCGATAATCTCGGGTCTATAGATGAGGATATGGCGTCATCACGCTTTGAAAAGCTTATCAATATTAAGGATCGCGGCCAAATTTTCCGTGTCGATGTTGAAAGCATTGAACGTATTGATGCTGCTGGCGACTATATGTGCATTTACACGGCCGATAACTCGCTGATCTTGCGCGAAACAATGAAGGATCTGGAAAAGCGGCTCGACCCACGGACGTTCCAGCGGGTCCACCGTTCGACGATCGTCAATCTGGACCAAGTGCGTCAGGTCAAGCCGCACACAAATGGCGAATGCTTTTTGGTGCTGGAGTCCGGCGCGCAGGTTAAGGTCAGCCGGTCGTATCGCGACGTCGTCGCCCGTTTTGTGCATTGAGGAGTATAAGGGATGAAGCCAGCCGGTGGTTCAACACGCATGAAGGCCAGCGATTTTCACCCCTATATTCTCGAAATCTTTGACGGCTACGTCCATGGCAAGTTGACCAAGCGCGAATTTATGCGTGAGGCGGGAAAGTTTGCGGCCGCGGGTGTTACGGGCCTCATGATTCTCAATCAGCTAAAGCCTGATTATGCGATGGCGCAGCAAGTGCGGGCGGATGACCCTGCGATCATCACGTCACGGGTTACAGTGCCAAGTCCCGAAGGGCATGGGAGCATCAACGGCTTGCTGGCCAAGCCCGCCAAGGCAAAAGGCAAGTTGCCTGCCGTGTTGGTCATCCACGAAAACCGTGGGCTCAATCCATATGTTGAGGACGTGGTGCGACGTTTGGCTAAGGCTGGTTATATCGCCCTTGGTCCAGATGGACTATCATCGGTCGGCGGCTATCCCGGTAATGATGAGACAGGTCGCGATTTGCAGGCGAAGTTGGATCCCAGAAAGTTGCTTGAGGATTTCTTCGCCAGCTTTGAATATCTGCGCGATCATCCCGAAAGCACTGACAAGGTTGGCGCAGTTGGATTTTGCTACGGTGGCGGCGTGAGCAATGCGCTGGCGGTGGCCTATCCCGAAATGGCGGCATCGGTGCCTTATTACGGTCGTCAACCGCGCGCCGAAGAGGTTCCCGCAATCAAGGCGCCTTTGCTGGTCCAATATGCCGAGGTGGACGAACGTATCAACATGGGCTGGTTGCCGTATCAGGCCGCGCTTATTGCAAACCAGAGACGCTTCTCAGTGCATTTCTATGCCGGAACGCAGCATGGGTTCCACAATGATAGCACGCCACGATTCGATAAAGCGGCGGCAGACCTGTCTTGGGCACGGACACTCGCGTTTTTAGGCGAAAATCTGCGCTAACGGCGGCTGGCGAAAAAATCTCTGAGTAAAATGGCGGATTCGTCTGCTGCAATGCCCGCATACACCTCCGGCTTGTGGTGCAGGGTCGCTTGTTCAAACAAACGTGGACCATGTGCCACAGCGCCGCCCTTGGCATCGTCAGCGCCATAATAGAGGCGCGCGATGCGGGCGTGGGCAATCGCGCCAGCACACATGGCGCAGGGCTCCAGCGTCACCCATAACTCGCAGTCTATAAGGCGTTCATTGCCAAGTTGCGCGGCCGCCGCACGAATGGCGATGATTTCGGCATGCGCGGTGGGGTCATGGCTCTCGACAGGGCGGTTCGCCCCGCGGCCGATAATGACGCCATCCTTGACTACAATTGCGCCGACTGGCACTTCGCCTTGCGCGGCAGCTGCACGCGCAAGATTAAGGGCTTCGTTCATCATTTCGCGGGCTTTGGTAAGGGACATGTTATTTTGCTAGCGCAGATTACCGCTTTTGACCACACATCGACTTGACCTTTTCGGCATGGAGCGTTAGGGGCAGCGACTTTCGCGGGTCAGTGATTCCGCATACACTCATTTATACAGGATATACATCATGGCGCGCATCTGCGAACTCACCGGTAAGGGCCGTCTGGTCGGCAACAATGTGAGCCACGCCAACAACAAGACAAAGCGCACATTCTTGCCAAACCTGCAGAATGTCACCCTGTTGTCGGACGCTCTTGAGCAAGGCTACAAGTTCCGCGTTTCGACCCACGGCCTGCGTTCGGTTGAGCATGTTGGCGGTCTCGACAACTGGTTGTTGAAGACTTCGGACGAGAAGCTTTCGACCAATGCACGCAAAGTGAAAAAAGAAATCGCCAAGAAGCAAAAAGCTGCGGCGTAAGGCGATAGGCTGCTGACGCGGCCTTTTGTTCAAGCAAATCAAAGGCCGGGGGCAGTTGATGCCACCGGCTTTTTGCTGTCTGGTTGGTGGGGTAAGCGGAACTTCATCAAAATAGTGCGCTGGAATATACTGAAATTATTGTCTGAAATGAGCCAGAGGATTGTGTCCTGGCCTTCGCGCGTAACAGCAATCCCCTCCATATTGTCGACAAGCAGCGGTGCGGTAAGCGATGCAATGACCTTTGCCGAAACTATGCTGTCGCGGCTTATGTTCGTTAGGTTTAGCAGTGATACCTTGGCTGAAAAGCCCCGCGGGAAACCAATCGAACGATTCAAAATGGCGATTCGTCCATCAGGCAACTGCACCCCGTCCGTCACGCGATAGCCGGTTGGGGGCCGAAATTTGAACAACGTGATGCTGGTGCCCCGCTCAACTGGGTCACCAGAGAACAACAAAGCAGGGTGCATGTGGTCATCAACGCTTTCGGCGATCACCAGGAAGCGGCCATCTTTTAAACGGATAATGCTTTCGGCACCTCTGTTATTGGGCCAATCCTGCATTTCGCGCGGACGCATTATGCCGGTTTGGCGCCCGAAAGACCCAGAGTATCGCCTGATCGCATGCCTTTGTTCAAAGCTAACCCAATATTGGTCGCTATCGGGGTCATACGCGATGCCTTCGCTGTCGCGATCTTTGTAGCTGATGTCTGGCCCCTGTGCATTGGGCAGCGGCACAATGAAGGGACGGGTTGCCCGTGAACCGTTGCTCAAGCCGAAGCCTATCAAGGTCCCCGCGTCACCGATGCCGACAAAACGACCGTTTTTCAGCGCTGTCAGCGCCGAAATGCCGCCGAAGTCCTCATTGCGGCTTTGCAATTCCCAGGCAGCGATAAACGCAAGTGCACCCACATACCGCTGCGCGGGATCATCAGGATTTAAGGTGAGGCGCCGCAAGGTGATATCTTGGCTGTAGCTGGGGTAAATCGTTCGGACGCCGCCTATGACCAAAACCGCTAACAACATGCAGAGCGCGAGACGCTTCAGCTTTTGCGGCATGCTACCCCCAGAACGTTCATCATTTTACCTCTAAAGATGAACAAAACATAACAATCCTATTCAGCTTCGGCTCAATCATTGATGTTCATAAGGCAATTATCGGCAAAGCAAATTGCCTTTCTACCCATCCCGGGCCGACCGCTCTATCCGGCGCCAACGGCATAATGCAGCTATTTGCCGACATTAGGCTTTTGACGGCCCGGGTGATGGCTTCCCTTTAAGGTTGCAGACAGGCCAGGGGTGGATGAGCCTGTCTGCGGCGTTCGTCTACAATTTTAGATATCGCATTTCTGTCAAAGCACGTGGTTAGCAAATATTAAGGATAAACATCGGGCTTGCTAGGACATGATAGTTGGTGGCAAGGGGCCGGTATGTCAGGAACAGAAAATAATCAGCCGCGGCTTGCCGGCGGGATCTTTATCGCTTTTGGGCTATTAATTGGTGTCATCTTAGGCGTCGTTTTCGACCAGCCCTCTGCAGGGGCGGTTGCCGGCATGGCCCTTGGATGCGCTATTGCGATAGTTATTTGGATTATGGACAGCAAACGTCAGTGAATAAGGGCTAGAATTTATGTGGAAACACGTTCGCAACATCACGTTGATCTTCGTCGCACTGGGGCTGATCGGCGTTTGGTATATCACACGCCCTGACGTCGCGCAGTTGCCGCTGGACGCTGTCACTGGTCCAACGCCGCAGATTACAGCAGGCCGTGAGCAGATTTTTCCAACTATTGCCGTGGCTGACGTAGACCGTTGGAAGACTGGTGAAGCACCAGTCGTCGCACCCGGTCTTGTTGTTGAACGCTTTGCTGAGGGGCTCGACCACCCGCGCAATCTTTATACGCTTCCCAATGGCGACATATTGGTCGCCGAAACCAACTCACCCCCACGCAAAATGGGTGGCGTTGAAGGGTTTGTTATGAAGTGGCTGATGGGTAAGGCTGGAGCCGATGTGCCTTCCGCCAACCGCATCACCTTATTGCGGGATGCCAATGGTGACGGGCAGGCGGAGCTTAAAACGCCGTTCCTCACTGGACTTAATTCGCCCTTTGGCATGGTTCTGATCGGCGAGAAATTATACGTTGCCAACACGAACGGCTTGCTGGTTTTCCCATATAAAACGGGCGATACGAAGATTACGGCAAAGGGCAAAGAGTTGACAAAGTTCAACGCCCGAGCGCCCAACAACCATTGGACGCGCAATCTCGCAGCTTCGCCTGATGGCAAAAAAATCTACATCTCTGTCGGCTCGAATAGCAATATCGGCGACAACGGTATGGAAACCGAGGTCGGCCGTGCCATGGTGTTCGAATATGACATCGCGAAGGACAAGAAAATCCCTTACGCGATTGGTCTGCGTAACCCAGTCGGCCTTGGCTGGGACAAAGCCGGCCGTTTGTGGACTGTCGTAAACGAACGCGACATGCTGGGTTCAGACCTTGTGCCTGATTATCTTGCCTTGGTTGAGTTTGGCGCCGACTATGGCTGGCCGCAACATTATTGGGGTGGTTTCACCGATACCCGTGTAAAACCGCTGAAACCGGAAAAGCGCGAATATGAACGGCGTCCAGATTATGCCTTGGGCGCGCATACCGCCCCGCTTGGCCTTGCATTTGGCTATAATGGCAAATTGGGTGCGGGTCTTACCGAAGGCGCCTTTGTCGCGCGGCATGGTTCGTGGAATCGCAAACCGGTTTCCGGCTATGACGTCATCTTCGTGCCGTTTCCCAAGGGGGAACCAGCGGGCAAGCCAGTCAATGTGCTGACAGGCTTCTTGGATAAGGACGGCAAGGCACAGGGCCGCCCTTCTATGCTTGCTTTAGCCAAGGATGGTACTTTGTTGGTAAGCGATGATGTAGGCAACATCGTCTGGCGCGTACGGGCGAAGGATTAAATCTTCCGCCCTGCGCAGCCAGCCAGCTCAATGGTGTAATGCCATGCAATCCGGCCCGACCGTCCGCCGCGACCTTGGGCAAAGCCGAGCGCGTCTGCTTCGTCCCAGTCCAGGTCAAAATGGCTGGCATAGCTTGCGACCATGTGCAGATAGTCGTCCTGATTGGGATATTGGAAGCCAAGTTTAAGGCCAAAGCGGTCGGCCAACGCCAGACTGTCGTCAATCGCATCACGCGCGTTCATGGCGTCAGCCTGATCGCTGCTATCGCGCTCAACGATGTTCCGGTGGTTCGACGTCACGCACAGCCTTACATTGTTTGGACGCGCTTCGACGCCGCCCTCCAATAATGACCGCAATAGACGCGCGTTCTGATCATGTGGTTCAAACGAAATATCGTCGATGAACAAAAGATAGCGCCGACCCGACGCGCCAAGCTCTTCGAACAAGGTCGGCAGGCTCGTCAGCTGGCTTGAAGCGGCTTCGACAAGGGCGATGAAGAAGCCATTCTCCTGAAGCGCGGCGACAACAGATTTGGCCAATGCGGATTTCCCCATGCCCCGCGCACCCCATAGCAACACGTCATGCGCAGCCGCGCCGGATGCATGCCGTCGGCAATTTTCGAACAATTCGGCCTTTTGCCGGTCGGCGCCTACGATCAATTCCAGCGGCAGTGGTTTGAAATCATGCACCGCTGCCAGGCCTGTCCCGTTCCAATGATAGGCGGGAAAGGACGACAGGTCTGTGGGCGGCGCGGGCGGAGGCGACAGCCGCTCAAGCGCTTCAGCGATGCGTTTGAGCGTTTGCTCGTTCAAGCCGCCAATTCCTCCGCATCAATCGCATATAGCAATTCCGCACCGACCATGGCGCTGCCCTTGAAGGCCATTGCTTCGGGAACCATCACGTCAAGATAATAACGGCAAGCGGCGACCTTGGCACGCAGGAATGCGCTTGTGTCGCCATTGGCGATTGCGGCCCGAGCGGCGCGCAGTTGTTTCAACATGAGCCAGCCCGATGTCGCAACGGCCATCATATTTGTGTAGGCATAGCTGCCTGCTAAGCGGTCATCAATGTCAGCATTGAGCATATAGTCCGTGACGTCCGCCGTTGCCGCGGCCAGCGCCGATAGACCCGCATGTTCTGCGGCGTCCGCCGAGATCGCGGCGAGGTGATTGCGGATGACATCGCCGCCTTGCATCGCCAGCTTTCGACCGACAAGATCCGCGGCCTGAATACCGTTGGTGCCTTCGTAAATGGCCGCTATCCGGATATCGCGATAATATTGGGCGGCGCCTGTTTCCTCGACAAAGCCCATGCCGCCATGCACCTGAATGCCCAAAGACGCGATTTCACTGCCCATGTCCGTACCATAGGTTTTGGCAAGCGGCGTTAACAGGTCGACCATTTCTTGTGCGCCGGGCTCACCCAACGTTGCGCGGTCAACATAGCCGGATGCGAGATATAACAAAGCCCGTATTGCTTGCGTTCCTGCCTTCATACGCAACAGCATTCGGCGGACATCAGGGTGTTCGACAATAGAAACGGGTTCCCGTGATGGCCCGCTTGCCTTAGCCGACTGAACGCGCTCCCGTGCGAACCAGATCGCCTTTTGCGTGGCGGCTTCAGCAACCTGCACGCCTTGCAGGCCAACGTTCAGCCGCGCATTGTTCATCATCGTGAACATGGCGCGCATCCCGCCGAATTCTGGACCGATCAGTTCACCGATACATTCGCCTTCTTCGCCAAATGCCAAGACGCAGGTAGGCGATGCATTAATGCCCATCTTATGTTCGATAGATACCACTTTGATGTCATTCTGCGCACCGATATTGCCGTCTGCATCGACCCGATATTTGGGTACCAGAAACAGCGAAATGCCCTTCGTTCCTGCGGGGCCATCGGGCGTGCGGGCCAGCACCAAATGGACGATGTTTTCGGCCATGTCATGGTCGCCGAAGCTGATATAAATCTTCGTGCCTTTGATGTGATAGCTACCATCACCACGCGGCGTTGCGGTCGATTTTAGCGCGCCAACGTCGGAACCTGCTTGCGGTTCGGTCAGGTTCATCGTGCCGGAATATGCGCCGGTGGAGAGCTTTGGCAGAAAAAGTGCTTTCTGCCGGTCCGTCCCATGGTGGTTGATCGCCTCAATCGCGCCGACCGATAGAATGGGGCATAACGCAAACGCCATGTTGGCGGCACCTAACGAATCCAATGCGACAGTAGCCATTGAAAATGGCAGGCCTTGTCCACCAAATTCTGCAGGCGCGTTAATCGAGCCCCAGCCATTTGCTACATAGGATTTATACGCCGCGACAAATCCATCAGGCATGACAACTTTGCCGTCAATCAAACGTGCCCCGACGGTGTCGCCAATGCGGTTTAACGGCGCAAATTCGCCTTCTGCAAATGCGCCAATGCCATCGACGATGGCTTGCACCATATCGGGCGTCGCATCGGCAAAACGCGCATGCTGCGCCAATGCATCGATACCGACGATATGCTTAAGAACGAAGTTTTGTTCTGCGACGGGTGCTGAAAACGTCATGGCTGTTAAAAAATCCTGTTAAAGCTGGTTCGCACCCGCCTATAGCCGCTTATGATGTTTGGCTCAAATACCTTGGGGAATGGCTGGGTTGTGCCAGCTGATGACGCTGCAATTACGGCTGCGACACAGCTTCTGGGGGCTGGACAGATCGTCGCGATTCCCACCGAGACCGTATATGGCCTCGCCGCCGATGCCCAAAATGCCGAGGCTGTGGCCCGTATCTATGCGGCAAAGGGCCGTCCAGATTTCAACCCGTTGATTGTGCATGTACGCAACCAGAAAGCCGCAGAAAAGCTTGGTGTGTTTAATGCTACTGCGCAGGCACTGGCGGAGGCTTTTTGGCCCGGCCCATTGACGCTGGTGCTGCCTTTGCAACCCGATGCACCCATCGCGCGCGCCGTGACCGCAGGACTGCCCACTATCGCCATCCGGTGCCCAGCACATCCGGTCATGCAGGCGTTGCTGTTAAAAAGCGGTTTAAGCCTCGCTGCGCCCTCCGCAAACCCGAGCGGGTCAATCAGCCCAACCCGCGCCGATCACGTCCTGAAGGGGCTTGGAGGGGCTGTGCCGATGATTTTAGACGGGGGTTCTTGCTCGGCAGGATTGGAGTCGACCATTGTTGCCGTGCGCGATGATGGTTGGCAGATTTTGAGGCCGGGTCCGGTGACTTCGGAAGACATCGAAAACGTCATCGGTTATGCGCCGCTCGCCGCTGCCAATGGGTTTATTGAGGCGCCTGGCCAAATGGCCAGCCATTATGCGCCGTTTAAGCCTGTTCGGCTAAACGTCATTGCATCGGAACCCGATGTGTATCTCATTGGCTTCGGCGCGATTGCAGGCGACGATAACCTGTCTGCAACAGGTGATCTCGCGCAGGCCGCAGCACATTTGTTTGAGGCGCTGCACACGGCTGATGCCAGCGCCGCTGTCGCTATTGCAGTTGCACCCATTCCGCATGAAGGCATCGGCATCGCAATAAATGACCGGCTTGCGAGGGCCGCAGTCCGGTGAGGAGGGGGGTGCTGACGGGTGTCGATGTTACGAAATAGGTTTCATATCAAAACGCTATTTCATCCTGAATAAATTTCCCGTATCGCGGTGTGGTATCAGAGCTTGGGAGGGCCGTTTGCCAGTATCTTCAAAAATGTTCGCCGGATTGTTGCTGGTCATCCCGCTTGCGAGTTGTGGAGACAATAGCGGCAACAGCAAAATCGCTGCGCAACCCGTTCATCCTGTCCAAGTCTTCACGGTTGAGAAACAAAGCCTTGTGCGTGAAATCAACGCTGTCGGCACCGTGCGTTACCGTCGCGAGACGCCTTTGGGGTTCACAACGGCTGGGAAAGTCGCGCTCGTTCGTTTCGAAGAGGGCGATTTTGTAAAGCGCGGCGCATTGCTGGCTGCACTTGATACCACCAATGTTGGCGCGGACATGAGCGTCGCAACTGCCGAACGCGACCGTGTACGCGCAGAGTTTGACCGTGTCCGCGCGCTATATGCCGATGGTTGGGTGACCAAAGCCCGATTTGAATCCGCAGAAGCAGCCGTGAAGGGCGCAGAGGCGCGCGTCCAGCAAGCTGGCTTTGCGCGTAATACCGCGCAACTGTATGCACCCTCAAGCGGCGTTGTGCTCATGCGCAATGTGCAGGCGGGCCAAATCATTGCTGCGGGAACGCCGGTGCTTATGCTGGGCGCGGCAGATGAGGGTTTCGTGTTTCGCGTACCCATCGTAGACCGCGACGCATCGAAATTGCGCGTGGGTATGGCGGCGGATATCTCGATTGAATCGGCGGGCGAGGGGCCGTTGACCGCGACGATTACCGAAATAGAAGGGCGCGCCAATACGGCGACAGGCGCATTTACCGTGCAGTTTAGCCTGCCCAACCGGCCAGTATTGCGGTCTGGGCAAATTGGGACAGCCGCCATCAAGCTCCCTGCATCGGACAGTGGCGACCAAGTGCAAATTTCCGCGAGTGCTTTGTTCGGCGTCCGCACCGGCGAAGGTCTTGTTTACGTGGTGGGGCCCAAAAACCGCGTTGAAACGCGTAATGTGATGATTGAACGGGTAACCGATAATTATGTGCTTGTGTCTGGAGGGTTAAGGGTTGGTGACCAAATAGTGACGTCTGGCCTAGAAAAATTACGCACAGGGTCGACGGTCCGCGTCCTCAACAGGAAGCGCTAGAGCATGCATATCGCAGAGGTTGCAATTCGCAGGTGGCAGCTAACGCTCGTCTTGTTCACGCTGCTATGTGCGATGGGTTTTTCTGCGTTCCAACAAGTTCCTCGTGCAGTGGATCCGCATTTTTCCATGCCGATAGTGTCGATTCTGGTATCGCAACCAGGCGCAGATGCAGCGGAAATCGAGCAAACCATTACAAAGCCTATCGAAGAGCTGGTTCAAGGTTTGGAGGATGTTCAGCAAGCTGCGTCCACCAGCAGCGATGGAAGTGCCCTCATTCGTGTGGAGTTTGACTGGTCAGGGGACCCAGACCAATATTTCAATGACACCGTGCGTGAAGTCACCGCGATCCGCAGTCAGCTTCCGGCGGACCTGCAACGGCTACAATTCGAGAAAGTGCGGACAACCAACGCCTCCATCCTTCAGATTGCCTTGTTAAGCGACACGGCAAGTTGGTACCGGATGGAAAAATATGCGCGCGATATTAGCGAAGCATTGGGGCGCGATAAGGAGGTGCGCGAGGCGGATATCTTCGGACTTCCGCAACCGGAAATCAGCGTATCGATCAATTCCGGTCGGCTGGCAGAGTTACGCTTGCCAGCAAGTGTTGTGGTCGACGCCATTCGCGTTGGTGGTGCTGACGTTCCGGCCGGCGCCGTTACCAGCGGAGCACGACGGTTCAATGTGGAAACAGGCGGCGCCTTTCGCAACGTAGATACCATCCGCAACCTTCCAATTCGCTCGAACGACGGATCCATAATCCGCGTCGGCGATGTGGCTGATGTGAAAATCAGCGCAGCCGAACAGCGCGTGAAAGTAAGCCATAATGGCAAACGGGCCGTTGTTATCACAGCCAATCAGAAACAAGGCACGGATGCGACCAAGCTACGCAATCGGTTGGTTGAAGAACTCGCCAAGCAACAAAAATTGCTTCCGGCGGATATTAAGGCCGTTATCCAATTCGACCAGAGCAAGGATATCAGGAAACGCCTTAACGAGCTTGCCCGCGACTTTGGGATCGCATTGTTCCTCGTGTTGATAACACTTCTGCCTTTGGGCTGGCGGGCGTCGGTGATCGTGATGATTTCAATCCCGCTCTCGATTGCGTCGGGTCTGCTCGCGATATCAGCTTATGGTTTTAACCTGAGCCAGTTGGTGGTCGCGGGCTTCATTTTGACATTAGGCTTGCTGGTCGATGACTCGATTGTCGTCGTCGAAAACATCGCGCGGCATTTGCGCATGGGAAAAAGCCGCAGCGAAGCGGCGATTGACGGCACCAAAGAGATCACGATGGCGGTTTTGGGGTCGACAGGCGTTTTGGTCTTTGCCTTTTTGCCGCTTTTCTTTCTTCCCGAAGGCGCCGGAAAATTCATCCAAAGCTTCATCGGGACCATTGTGGCGACGATTACAGCATCGATGATTGTGTCGCTGACCATTGTTCCGTTTCTTGCCAGCCGCATATTGAAAGACGATGCATCGGAGGATGGCAGCGCGGCCTTGCAATGGCTGATGCAGAAGATTGACCGTTTCTATCACCCGATGCTGCATTGGGCGCTGGACCGGCCCCGCCGCTCCGTATGGGGCGCGTTAGCGGGCACCTGTGCAGCCTTCTTTCTTGTCCCGCTACTTGGCTTCAGCCTGTTTCCAAACGCCGACACGCCCTATTTTCGCGTGACTGTGGAGGCCGAACAAGGTGCGAGCATAGACGAAACCGGGCGCATCGTTGCCCAGGTTTCTGCAGTCTTGAAAACCGAACCCGCCATCAAAGTACGGGCGGAAAATGTTGGCGCATATAATCCGCCCGTTTTCTATAATGTCTTTCAACGCGGCGAAAACCCTACCCATGGTGAGGTTCTCGCGATCATGGACAATTGGGAAGGTTCCAAGTCACGCGCTATGATAAAGCGGTTGCGTAAGCAGCTTGACGAGATCTCCGGTGCGCGGATCAAATTGGTGCTTTTCCAGAACGGCGCTCCGATAAACGCACCAGTGGAATTCCGCGCTTATGGTCCTGATCAGGCCGAGCTGAAGCGCCTTGCGGCCAAAATGGAGCAGGTTCTGCGCGAAACCCCCGGCACCAGAGACGTGAATAATCCGGTTGCGTTCGACAAGGTTGATCTTGATGTGCGGGTGGACGAAGCAAAAGCTGCATTGCTGGATGTCCCCGCTGGCGCGGCGCGCCGCGCAATCCGGCTTGCGCTAAGTGGGGAGCGTGCGGGTACGTATCGGGATACCGAAGGCGATAGCTATCCCGTTGTCGTGCGCTTGCCGCTGGCAGAGACCCAACCAGTGTCTGCCCTCGCATCCATTTACGTGACGAACCGAAGCGGACAAGCGATCCAGCTGGCCGAGATTTCCAATCCAACGTTGGAATCGATCCCTTCCGCCATTTACCGGTATAACCTTCGGCGCAACGTCAGCGTCAGTGCGCAAATTTTGGATAGCGCTGTAGTGTCAAAGGTCAATCTTGATGCACAAAAACGGATGGACAGCATTCCGCTCAAGCCAGGCTATTCAATAGCAGTCGGCGGAGAAGCCGAAAAAATCAATGACACCTTTGCCGGCTTCGGCCCAGTCGTTGTGGTAGCTTTGTTTAGCATTTTTGCCATTCTTGTCGCCGAATTTGGTCGGTTTAAAGAGGCCTTGGTTGTCGCTGGCGTTATCCCTCTGGGTACATTTGGCGGTCTTATTGCGCTTTGGGCGACTGGAAACAATCTGTCGTTTCTTGCCATTATCGGCTTTATCGCGCTGATCGGCATCGAGATAAAGAATTCGATCCTTTTGGTCGATTTCACGAGCCAGTTGCGGCAGCGCGGCTACACCTTGCGCGATGCCATTGAAAAGGCAGGCGAAGTGCGGTTCCTGCCGGTGCTGTTGACCTCAGTCACGGCAATTGGTGGCCTCATGCCGCTCGCTTTGTTTGGCGGCAGCCTCTACGGACCGCTGGCAATCGTATTGATCGGGGGGTTGATTTCCTCAACTTTGCTATCACGTATTGTCACACCAGCTATGTATTTGCTGGTGGTGCGCGGGGATGCGGCGAAGGCCGCAGTTTCCGCCCAAGTTCAAGGGTAAGCTTATGCCTCAAGAAGAAGCCATTTTCGCCGGAGGTTGTTTCTGGTGCACCGAAGCCGTCTTTGGCCAGCTAAACGGCGTACACAGCGTCGTAAGTGGCTATATTGGCGGGCACACAGTCGATCCAACTTACAAAGAGGTATGTGGCGGTACTACAGGGCACGCAGAGGCAATACGTATCGCTTTCGATGCAGAAGTCATCAGCTACGCCGACTTGCTCGAAATATTCTTTGCCACCCATGATCCGACGCAACTCAATCGGCAAGGCAATGACATCGGCACCCAATATCGGTCCGCCATCTTCTTGTTGTCGGACGAACAGCGCGAAATGGCCGAAGCCGGCATTTTAAAGGCCGCAGGCGACTGGCCAGCGCCAATTGTCACAACCATCGAAGGTCCAGCCACCTGGTATCCAGCAGAGGATTATCATCAGGAATATTGGGATGGCGAGGGCCAGCGCAACTCCTATTGCCTCGCCGTCATTCCGCCCAAATTGGCAAAGCTGAAAAAAGGTTTTGCCCAACGGCTCGCCAACTCTGCGTAGACAATACGGTTTCCTGCGTTATGCAGATAGGATGATGCACAAACCTGTTCGTAAAGCTATTTTTCCTGTCGCTGGATTAGGAACGCGTTTCCTGCCGGCGACAAAAGCCATTCCCAAAGAGATGCTGCCGATTGTCGATAGTCCACTGATCCAATATGCGGTCGACGAAGCGCGTGAGGCGGGGATTGAACAAATGATCTTCGTTACTGGGCGCGGCAAGAGCGTAATCGAAGACCATTTCGACATTGCCTTCGAACTTGAGCACACCATGACGTCACGCGGCAAGGATGTCTCGGTTTTGGCGAATACACGCCTTACGCCCGGCAACTGCGTTTATGTCCGACAGCAGGAGCCATTAGGCCTCGGTCATGCCATTTGGTGCGCGCGCGATATTATCGGTGATGAGCCTTTCGCCATTTTTCTTCCCGACGAATTCATGCACGGATCGCCGGGCTGCATGAAGCAAATGGTTGATGCCTATCAACACATTGGCGGAAACATCATCAGCGTGCTTGAAGTACCCCATAAAGATGTGTCGAGCTATGGTGTCATTGCCCCAGGCGCAACCAATGGCGCGGTGACGGAAGTCCTTGGCCTTGTTGAAAAGCCCAAGGTCGAAGACGCGCCGTCAAACCTTATCGTGTCAGGGCGTTACATTCTGCAGCCAGAGGTCATGCAGATCCTTGAAGGACAGGAAAAAGGCGCCGGGGGTGAAATTCAACTTACCGACGCCATGGCGCAAATGATCGGGCAGCAACCGTTTAATGCAGTCACCTTTGACGGAAAACGTTATGATTGTGGATCAAAGGTCGGCTATATCGAGGCGAATTTGGCACTGGCGCTCCAGCGTCCAGATATGGCGGAGCAAGTCCGCGCGATCGCACTGAATTTGCTGAAATAGATGGACATAGGGAGGATGTATCTTGGTGCGTAATATGCGTTTGGTTTTGGCCGCGGTTCCCTTGTTTGTGTTGCAGGGATGTGTGGCGTCAGTCGTAGGCGATGTGATGACCAAGCCGGTTAGGGTAGTTTCAAAAGTCGCCGATGTCCTGACGACTAGCCAGTCTGAGTCCGATGAAAAGCGCGGGCGCGAATTGCGTCACCGTGAAGAAAATATCGGCGAGCTTGCCCGGCGGCGTGATAAGGCCCGCGAGCGCTGCGCAGATGGCGATAAGGACGCCTGCAAAAAGGCTGCCGACATCAGTGAACAGATCGCAGATGAGAGAGATCGCTCCTACTGAGGCTATCCACCCTTTAAATGGTGGGCGCTGTGGGCGGAAACGGTACCTGTTTGCCACAGATCGTGAACGGTCAACGCAGCCTCGACCCGCTGCTTCAACTGTCGTTATCGGGGAAATTCTGGCTATTCGCTGCGTAAGGCTTCTATCGGAGAGAGGCGGGATGCCCGAATAGCCGGGTAACCACCGAACAATATTCCGATGATTGCTGAAAACGCGACCGACAATAATGCTGTGTCCAATCCGACCGGTGCCGGAAAGTCGGCGACTTTCTGAAAAATGGCCGCGGCGACCAGCGCTAATGTCAGGCCAATGGCGCCGCCAATCACGCAGAGAACAGCAGCTTCGACCAGGAACTGGTTTCTAATGTCGCTGCGTTTTGCGCCCAACGCCATACGAAGCCCGATTTCGCGCGTGCGCTCGGTCACGCTAACCAGCATGATGTTCATGATACCGATGCCGCCTACTAACAATGAGATTGAGGCAATCGCGACCAAAACCGCTTGGAATATCTGGGTCACTTGACCAGTCGTTTCGGCAATCTCAGTCGTTGTGCGAACGGTGAACGGGCTAATCCTGCCTTTTGGCACACGGTAGCGATCGCGCAACATGCGCTTGATTTCCTGCTGGCCCAAGAGAAGCGATTCCTCGTCGATGAAGCCGACAAACAGCAATGTTACATCGTCGGGTCCTTGCGTTGCCGTGGTCAACAGCCTCTGACGCAGCGTCGTTATCGGAACGACAATCTGGTCGTCATTGTCGTTACCCAGATTACTCCCCTTGCTTTCTAGCAAACCGATAACCTTAAATGGTACGCGGTTGATCCGGACAGTTTCACCGACAGGATTTGCGTCGGCGAACAGCTTGTCTGCTACTGTCTGACCGATCACCACCACACGTGCCGCGGCTCCGACATCGCTATCGGACAGGAAACGCCCTTCGGATGCAGTGATGTTCGACACATCGCCATATTCGGGTGTTGCGCCGGTCGCTTGGGTTGTTGCGCTACGGCCAGGTGTGACCAGTTGGACGCTGCTCCGGATTTGTGGGGCGACTGCGCTGACGCCGGATACCTGACGCAAGATAGCTTGCCCATCGCGCTCGGTCAGCCTGCCACGGTCCGTAGAGCGCGGCGGACCGCTGCCGCTGTCGGGTTGCGGCACGACGATTGCCATGTTGGACCCCAGCGTAGCAATCTGCTGCGTCACTGATACCTGCGCGCCATTGCCCACTGCGACGGCCAATATCACCGAGAATACCCCGATCATCACGCCCAGCGTGGTCAGTATCGAGCGCATCAAATTGGTACGGAGCGCGGTCATCGCAATCGCGATATTCACGCCCCAGCCGGCGATTGCGTTAAAAAGGTTAGTCATCCGGCAACTGCCTGCCGGCGCGATTTGACGGCGGCATCTTCAATGACTTGTCCGTCGCGAAAGACAATTCGCCGGGCGGCATATTCGGCGATGTCGGGCTCGTGCGTGACAACGATGAGGGTGATACCTTCGTCGTTCAGTTTCTGAAAAATACCCATGATATCGAGTGATGTCTGCGTATCGAGAGCGCCCGTCGGTTCGTCGGCCAGCAACATGAGCGGATTGGTAACCAGTGCACGAGCGATGGCGACGCGCTGTTGCTGTCCACCCGAAAGCTTGGCTGGCGTGTTCTGTAGGCGGTTGCCCAGTCCCATCGCCTCTAGCTTCGCCTGTGCGCGATCGCGACGCTCGCTGTAGCCAAGGCCAGCATAAATCAGCGGCACCGCAACATTATCCAGCGCGCTGGTGCGGGCCAGAAGGTTGAACTGCTGAAACACAAAGCCGATTTTGCGGTTGCGGATTTCCGCCAACGCATCGCTATCAAGCGTTTTGGTATCGATGCCGTCGAGCAACAATGTTCCAGATGTCGGCACATCGAGGCAGCCGATCATATTCATGAAAGTTGATTTGCCCGACCCGCTGGCGCCCATGATGGCAACAAACTCACCACGTTTTATGGTCAAGGAAACACTATTGACGGCGTGCAGCACCTCGCCGCCGATCACATAATCCTTTACGAGATTATGCGTTTCAAGAAGCGGCGCTGTCATTTTCGTCCGCATTATCGTCGGTTTGGGTCTTCGGTTTCAGAGATTTTGTCCGTACCAGTATCTTGTCGCCTGCTTTGATACCCGAAGTCACTTCGGTATAGTCGTCACCTTGCAGGCCAAGCTGAACCTGTTTCTGTGTGGGTCTATACGCGTCAGATCCTGCCAGATAGAGCATTGGCGCGGGCGTTTCCTTTTTATCGGGCGCAGCCGGCGTGTCCTTTTTAGGTGCGCCCCGGTCCGCCAATTTGGGGCGGAAGCGAAGCGCGTTGGTTGGCACGCGCAGCACATTTGCCTTGGCGCCGGTGATGATTTCCACATTTGCGGTCATACCCGGTAGCAATTTGCCATCGGCGTTATTGACGTCGATAATGACCAGATAGCTGACGACATTTTGTGTTTCGACGGGCGCTTTGCGGACTTGCCGCACTTTTGCGCGAAATATGTCATTGGGGTAGCTGTCGACCGTGAAGGTCACATTTTGCCCTTCACCAATCTGGCCAATGTCGGCCTCGTCGACGGATGCTTCGACCTGCATCTTGGTTGTGTCTGCGGCGATTTCAAACAGATTGGGTGTCTGGAAACTGGCCGCAACAGTAGTGCCTGGTTCAACCAACTTGTTGATGATGACGCCGCTTGCGGGCGCGATGATAACGGTGCGGTTCAGATCAAGCTGGGCGGATGAAAGCTCTGCTGTGCCCTGCCGGATTTGCGCATTGCCGCTTTGCGTTTGCGCCAGTGCCACCTGAAGCGCGTTGCGCGCGCTATTGAGTTTGCTCTGCGCCAGATCGAGGCCAGCCTTTGAAACGAAGCCGCGATCCGCCAAGGCCTTTTGCCGCGCAAAATCACGCTGCTGAATTTCAAGTTCTGACTGTGATCGCGCGACATTGGCCACTGTTTGCTGCAAGCCGGCACGGGCAAGTGCAACTTGTGCTTCCGACTGCTGCACACGTGCGCGCACACGGGTCGAGTCGATTTCGGCAAGGATTTGCCCTGCTTTCACGGGCGAATTGAAATCGACATATACCTTGGTAACCTGACCCGAGACTTCGGTACCGACCTTGATCGTATTTAGCGCGCGGACCTTGCCGCTGGCGGACACCTTGCGCAGCACTTCGCCGCGCGTGACAGTCTCGCTGACATATTCATAGTCATGCGGGGTAGGGCGCAATGCGCGGTACAGAACGAGCAGCAAAATCAGCGCGATGATGGCCGACCAAACGCGATGCCGCTTCACCCAAGCCCGTACTGCCTCAAACATCTGACCCGTCCTCAATTAGCTTCTGATGCTGTATATTCAGCGCAGGAAGATTCGGCTAGTGATTTATGCACCTAATACAGCAAAAGCCCGCCGGAATCTCTTCCAGCGGGCTTTGCTTTAACTTCAGTGAAACGGCGATTATTCTTCTTCGCCGCTTTCGATCACGTCATCGATTGCTGCATCTTCAGTGGTCAGGTCATCTGCGATGACCTTTGCCAACACATCGTCACCAATGGCGGCTTCAGGACCCTGTGCGAGTTCGGCAGCATGCTCTTCAACCGCTGTCTCTGGCGCAATCAGGCCTTCCTGCAGCTTCTTGTAGCTGGCACGAAGAGCAACGTCGCGGCTGGTTGCTGCAATCCGCATGCGGTTCATGGCAGAGCCAGTACCCGCAGGGATTAGGCGGCCAACGATGACGTTTTCCTTCAACCCGGTCAAAATGTCCTTCTTACCTTCCACAGCGGCCTGCGTGAGGACGCGTGTGGTTTCTTGGAAGGATGCCGCCGAGATGAACGAACGCGTCTGCAACGATGCCTTGGTGATGCCGAGCAGAACAGGATTGCCCGTCGCATGCGCTTGGCCTTTGACCAGCTTCGCATTGATGGCGTCCATTTCTTCGCGGTCAACCTGTTCACCTGGAAGCAGGGTTGTGTCGCCACCGAAGGTGATCTCAACCTTTTGCAGCATCTGACGAACGATCGTTTCGATGTGCTTGTCGTTGATCTTCACGCCCTGCAGACGATACACTTCCTGAATTTCCGCAACCAGATATTCAGCCAGCGCTTCAATGCCCATGACTTCAAGAATGTCATGCGGGTTCGGTGAACCAGCAATCAGGTTATCGCCCTTACGAACGAAATCGCCTTCCTGAACGTCGAGTACCTTGGACTTCTGAATTAGATACTCAATCCGATCGCCTTCTTCCGGTACAATCGCGATCTTGCGCTTCGCCTTATAATCACGGACGAATTCAACGCGGCCCGAAATCTTGGCAATGATTGCATTGTCCTTTGGAATTCGTGCTTCGAACAATTCGGCGACGCGCGGCAGACCACCGGTGATGTCACGGGTCTTAGCAGATTCACGGGTCACACGTGCGAGAACGTCGCCTGCCTGAACCGTTGCACCGTCTTCGACCGACAACATCGTTCCAACGCCCAGAAGATAACGGGCAGATTCGCCGCTATCGTCATCCAGCAATGTAATGCGGGGACGAAGGTCTTCCTTCTTGGTGCGGCTGCCTGCACGATCTTCGATAACGACGCGCTGGGCGATACCCGTTGCTTCGTCGGTCTGTTCCGTCAGTGTCTTGCCGTCAATCAGGTCCTGATATTTCACAATACCCGACTTTTCGGTGATGATCGGCATGGTGAATGGATCCCATTCGGCCAAACGATCACCCACGCTGACTTCGGCGCCATCCGGGAATGCCAGCGTTGCACCATATGGCAAACGGTGGATTTCCATTTCACGGCCGTCCTTGTCGACGATGATCAGTTCACCGTTACGTGCCATCGCCAAACGCTTCTTACGCTTGTCGACGATGCTTGGCAGATCGCGATACATAACCTTACCTGATGCGGTTGCATCAAGGTTTGATTGCTCGTTCAACTGCGCCGCACCACCAATGTGGAAGGTACGCATGGTCAGCTGCGTGCCGGGCTCACCAATGGACTGGGCAGCGATAACGCCGACCGCTTCACCGATGTTTACTGGCGTACCGCGTGCAAGATCGCGGCCATAGCAGGTGCCGCAAACGCCGACCTTGGATTCGCAGACCAATGGCGAGCGGATCTTCAGCGCCTGAATACCGGTTTCTTCCATGGCAACAACCATCGGCTCGTCCAGCAAGGTTCCCGATGGGATCAATACCTTACCATCAAGGCCCATGATATTTTCTGCTGTGGTACGACCAAGAACACGTTCACCAAGCGAGGCGATGGTTGAACCACCCTGAACAATTGAACGCATTTCCAAGGCACGCTCTGTGCCGCAATCGACTTCAACGATGGTGCAATCCTGCGACACATCCACCAGACGGCGCGTCAGATAACCTGAGTTTGCTGTCTTAAGTGCGGTATCGGCCAGACCCTTACGGGCACCGTGGGTCGAGTTGAAATACTCGAGAACGGTCAGACCTTCCTTAAAGTTCGAAATGATCGGTGTCTCGATGATCTCGCCCGAAGGCTTGGCCATTAACCCACGCATACCGGCAAGCTGCTTCATCTGCGCTGGCGAACCACGCGCGCCGGAGTGGCTCATCATATAGACCGAGTTGACCGGCAATTCGCGGCCATGTTCGTCCATTGGCGAAGCCTTCAGCTTGTCCATCATGGCGTTGGCAACCTTGTCACCGCATGTGGACCAGGCGTCGATTACCTTGTTATACTTTTCCTGCTGCGTGATCAGGCCGTCCTGATACTGTTGCTCAAAATCGGCAACAATCGCCTTGGTTTCGGCAACCATTTCGGTTTTTTCTTCCGGAATGATCATGTCGTCCTTGCCGAACGAAATACCGGCCTTGAACGCATATTTGAAGCCAAGCGACATGATCGCGTCTGCGAACAGAACCGTGTCCTTCTGACCCGTGTGACGGTAGACCTGATCGATAACGTCGCCAATTTCCTTCTTGGTGAGAAGGCGGTTGACCGTCTCGAATGGCACGCGGTGGCTCTTTGGCAGCGTTTCTGCAAGCAACATACGGCCAGGTGTGGTGTCGAAGCGCATCATGCGCTCAACGCCATCTTCACCCGTCTGTGGCACGCGGGCGATGATGTTGGAGTGAAGCGTTACCGCACCCACTTCAATTGCCTGATGCACTTCCGCCATATCGGACAGCATCATGCCTTCGCCTGGTTCGCCGCGGCGATCCATCGAGAGATAATACAGACCCAAGACCATATCCTGCGAAGGAACGATGATTGGCTTACCATTGGCTGGCGACAGGATGTTGTTGGTCGACATCATCAATACGCGTGCTTCCAATTGCGCCTCAAGGCTCAATGGAACGTGGACGGCCATCTGGTCACCATCGAAGTCGGCGTTAAATGCCGAGCAGACCAATGGGTGAAGCTGGATAGCCTTGCCTTCAATCAGGACAGGTTCGAACGCCTGGATGCCCAAACGGTGCAGCGTAGGTGCGCGGTTCAGCAACACAGGATGCTCGCGGATAACCTCGTCGAGGATGTCCCAAACTTCCTTGCGCTCCTTTTCGACCCACTTCTTGGCTTGCTTCAGAGTCATCGAAAGACCCTTTGCATCCAAACGCGAGTAGATGAATGGCTTGAACAGTTCGAGCGCCATTTTCTTTGGCAGGCCGCACTGATGCAATTTCAGTTCAGGACCGGTCACGATGACCGAACGACCCGAATAATCGACGCGCTTGCCCAAAAGGTTCTGGCGGAAGCGGCCTTGCTTGCCCTTGAGCATGTCGGACAGCGACTTCAGTGGACGCTTGTTGGCACCCGTGATCGTGCGACCGCGACGGCCATTGTCGAACAACGCGTCAACAGCTTCCTGCAGCATACGCTTTTCGTTGCGGACAATGATGTCTGGAGCGCGCAGCTCAATCAGGCGCTTCAAACGATTGTTACGGTTGATAACGCGGCGATAGAGATCGTTGAGATCGGACGTTGCAAAACGGCCACCATCCAACGGCACCAGCGGACGCAATTCTGGCGGAATGACCGGAATAACGTCCAAGATCATCCACTCTGGCTTGTTGCCGGAATCGATGAAACTTTCGACGACCTTCAAACGCTTGATGATCTTCTTCGGCTTAAGTTCCGACTTGGTAATGGCCAGCTCGTCGAGCAGGTCGGTACGCTCTTGTTCAAGATCAAGGTCCATCAACATGGTCTTGACGGCTTCGGCACCAATGCTGGCGGTGAAGGCATCTTCGCCATATTCGTCCTGCGCGTCGAGCAATTCGTCTTCGCTCAACAACTGGAACTTCTCAAGCGCGGTCAGACCAGGCTCAGTTACGATGTAATTTTCGAAGTATAATACGCGCTCAAGCTGCTTCAACTGCATGTCGAGCAAAAGGCCAATGCGCGAAGGCAGCGACTTCAGGAACCAGATATGGGCAACAGGCGCAGCAAGCTCGATATGGCCCATACGCTCACGGCGTACCTTGGTGACGGTTACTTCAACGCCACACTTTTCGCAGACAACGCCCTTATACTTCATCCGCTTATACTTGCCGCACAGGCACTCGTAATCCTTTACAGGGCCAAAGATGCGCGCGCAGAAAAGGCCGTCACGCTCTGGCTTGAACGTGCGATAGTTGATGGTTTCCGGCTTTTTGATTTCGCCAAAAGACCAGCTGCGGATTTTCTCCGGCGATGCAATCCCGATCTGGATCTGGTCAAAGGTTTCGACCTTGGCGATGGGATTGTTGAATTTCGATAGTTCGTTCATATTCATTTCCTCAGTGGGCATGGGCCCATGAAAACCTAAAAGGCAGGGACAGAGGGCGGACCGAAATCCGCCCATCTCTGCTTTATTCTGCTGCCTCGGCAAAGCCTTCGTCACCCTCGATCAAATCATGCGCTTTCAGCTCAACATTGAGGCCGAGAGAGCGCATTTCCTTAACCAGAACGTTGAAGCTCTCGGGGATACCCGCTTCGAAGCTGTCATCACCTTTGACGATCGCTTCGTAAACTTTGGTACGACCGATGACGTCATCGGATTTGACCGTCAGCATTTCCTGCAAGGTATAAGCAGCGCCATAGGCCTGAAGTGCCCAGCATTCCATTTCCCCGAAACGCTGACCGCCGAATTGCGCCTTACCACCAAGTGGTTGTTGCGTAACAAGGCTGTACGGTCCGATCGAACGGGCGTGGATCTTGTCATCAACAAGGTGATGCAGCTTAAGCATGTAAATGATGCCCACGGTAACCTTGCGGCCGAACATGTCGCCGGTGCGTCCGTCGAACAGGTCGGATTGGCCTGAGCCATCCAGCCCAGCAAGCTGGAGCATCTTCGTGACGTCGGCTTCACGCGCACCGTCGAACACGGGTGTGCCCATGGGGACACCTGTTCTAACGTTACCAGCAAGCTCAATGATGTCGGCATCGCTGCGACCATTGATCTCGTCTGCGTAATTGTCCCCATAGGCCTTCGCCAAACGTTCACGCACGACTGCTGGAGGCGCCGCCGCTTGTGGGTTCGGGTTTGCATGGCGCCACTCTTCAAGAGCATCACCAATTTGCATACCCAAACTACGCGCGGCCCAACCAAGATGGGTTTCGAAAATCTGCCCCACATTCATACGTGACGGCACACCCAATGGGTTAAGTACGATGTCGACAGGGGTACCATCGGCCAAGAATGGCATGTCTTCTTGCGGAAGAATCCGCGAGATAACACCCTTGTTCCCGTGACGCCCTGCCATTTTGTCGCCTGGCTGTAGCTTACGCTTCACTGCGACGAAAACCTTGACCATCTTGAGCACGCCTGGTGCAAGCTCATCGCCACGCTCCAGCTTCTCACGACGATCTTCGAACTTCTCGACGATCAGTTTAACAGCTTCATCATATTGAACCTTGACGGCTTCAAGATCGCCTTGGACCTTGTCGTCGGCAATGGCGATTTTCCACCATTCGTAACGTTCGACTTCGCTGAGATTACCCTCAGTGATGATGTCGCCTTTTTTGATGCCCTTTGGCGCTACTGCTGCAGTCTGACCAATGAGCATGTCTTTCAAGCGGTTGTAAGTCGCACGGTTCAAAATCGAACGTTCGTCCTCGCGGTCCTTCGCAAGGCGCTCAATTTCTTCACGTTCGATAGCCATCGCACGTTCGTCTTTATCGATACCATGACGGTTAAAGACGCGGACTTGAACCACAGTACCCGCAACGCCTGGCGAGAGACGCAGCGAGGTGTCTCGCACATCGCTTGCCTTTTCGCCAAAGATGGCGCGCAGCAGCTTTTCTTCTGGTGTCATCGGGCTTTCGCCCTTTGGCGTGATCTTGCCGACCAAAATGTCACCTGGGTGCACTTCAGCGCCGATGTAGACAATGCCGGCTTCATCAAGACTGCGAAGCGCGTCTTCACCCACATTTGGAATATCGCGGGTGATGTCTTCTGGTCCAAGCTTCGTATCGCGGGCCATGACTTCGAATTCTTCGATATGGACCGATGTGAAAACGTCGTCTTTCACGATACGCTCGGAAATCAGGATCGAGTCTTCGTAGTTATATCCGTTCCAAGGCATAAACGCAACGAGGCTGTTCTTGCCCAATGCGAGTTCACCCAGTTCAGTCGAAGGACCGTCAGCAATAATGTCGCCAGCTTCGATTACGTCACCGACCTTCACCAATGGCTTCTGGTTGATGCAGGTATTCTGGTTGGAGCGCTGGAATTTCTGCAACGTGTAAATGTCTACGCCCGACTTACCGGGCTCAACATCGCCAGTTACGCGGACGACGATACGGGTTGCATCGACTTGGTCGACGATACCTTTGCGGCGTGCGCCAATGGCAGCGCCGGAGTCACGTGCCACGGTTTCTTCCATGCCAGTTCCGACAAACGGTGCTTCTGCACGCAACAGAGGCACAGCCTGACGTTGCATGTTGGAACCCATCAATGCGCGGTTGGCGTCATCGTTTTCCAGGAACGGAATGAGCGATGCTGCAACCGAAACAAGCTGCTTTGGCGAAACGTCCATCAAAGTAATCTGGTCACGCGGCGCCATCAGGAATTCACCTGCTTCCCGCGATGAAATCAGGTCTTCGACAAAGCTGCCATCGGCATTCAATTCGGCGTTTGCCTGCGCGATGGTGTTCTTTTGCTCTTCCATTGCGGAGAGATACACCACATCGTCGGTGACTTTATTGTCCACGACCTTGCGATACGGCGTTTCGATAAAGCCATATTTGTTCACGCGGCTGAATGATGCCAGCGAGTTGATTAGACCAATGTTCGGGCCTTCTGGCGTTTCAATCGGGCATATACGGCCATAATGGGTCGGGTGCACGTCGCGGACTTCAAAGCCTGCACGCTCACGGGTCAGACCACCTGGTCCAAGTGCCGAAACGCGGCGCTTATGGGTGACTTCCGAAAGCGGGTTGGTCTGATCCATAAACTGCGACAATTGCGACGAACCAAAGAATTCGCGTACTGCAGCGACTGCTGGCTTTGCGTTAATCAGGTCGTTTGGCATCACGGTCGATACATCGACCGAGCTCATACGCTCCTTCACGGCGCGCTCCATACGCAGCAAGCCTACGCGATACTGGTTTTCCAGCAATTCGCCGACCGAACGCACACGACGGTTGCCGAGGTTATCGATATCATCGATTTCGCCCTTGCCGTCCTTCAGGTTCACCAGTTCCTTGACTACGGCGAGGATATCTTCCGTGCGCAGCGTGGTGAGCGTGTCTTCAACGTCGAGGTTCAAACGCATGTTCAACTTTACGCGGCCAACAGCGCTCAGGTCATAGCGGTCTGCATCAAAGAACAGACCGGCGAACAACGCTTCTGCGGTTTCGCGCGTTGGCGGTTCGCCAGGACGCATGACGCGGTAGATCGCATCAAGGCCCATGTCGCGGTTCTCGGCCTTGTCGGCCTTCAACGTGTTGCGCATCCATGCGCCCGTGATGACATGGTCGATGTCGAGCAGTTCAAGGCTGTCGATGCCTGCCTTGTCCAACGCTTCGAGGTTTTCGGCGGTGATTTCATCGCCCGCTTCCACATAAATGCGGCCAGTCTTTTCATCGATAAGGTCGAACGCCGAATAACGGCCGAAGATTTCCTCGGTCGGGATCAGCAAGTCGGTCAGGCCATCCTTAACAGCCTTGTTGGCAGCGCGCGGGGTGATCTTTGTACCGGCTGGGAATACTACTTCCCCCGTCTTGGCGTCGACAATGTCGAACATCGGCTTTGAAGCGCGCCATTGCTCGGAATTGAACGGAATCTTCCATCCACCCTTGCCACGGGCAAATGTTACGCGGTCATAGAAGTGACCCAGGATTTCTTCGTCGTTCAGGCCAAGCGAGTAAAGCAAGGTCGTGACCGGAAGCTTGCGCTTACGGTCGATACGGACGTTAACGATGTCCTTGGCGTCGAATTCAAAGTCGAGCCACGAACCGCGATACGGAATGACGCGCGCTGCAAACAGATATTTGCCGCTGCTGTGCGTTTTGCCGCGGTCATGATCGAACAATACGCCCGGCGAACGGTGCATCTGCGATACGATAACGCGCTCTGTACCGTTGATGAAGAAGGTGCCGTTGTGCGTCATGAGCGGCATGTCGCCCATGTAGACGTCCTGCTCCTTGATATCGAGAACCGAACGCGCTTCGGTGTCGGGATCAACTTCAAACACGATCAGGCGCAACGTAACCTTCATCTGCGCCGCATAAGTAATTCCGCGCTGACGGCATTCTTCAACGTCAAATTTGGGATCTTCCAATTCGTAATGCACGAAGTCGAGTTCCGAGGTGCCTGCAAAATCCTTAACCGGAAAGACGCTGCGCAGTGTCTTTTCAAGGCCGGATACATAGCCAATCGACGGGTCGGAACGCAGAAACTGTTCATAGCTCTCACGCTGGACCTCAATGAGGTTGGGCATGTCGATAACTTCGTGGATGTTACCGAAAATTTTGCGGATACGCTTTTGACGCGACAGGGTCGCAGGAGCGGGACGGGATGCCATAAGCTGCTTTGCCTCAGTTAGAAATGCTAAGCGCAGGTAGATTGTCCACCAGACAAGAAAAGGCCGCATAGCAATGCCCGAAGATTCGGAACCTGCCGTGCAGCCGTTTCGCGTATGTGAAACCCATATCCATCAATGCGTTAGCCAAGTTGCGCGACGACAAGGCTGTTCCCGATGGATTGGTTGTAAATGAGTCTTATAGAGGGGCAACAACGTCGGGTCAAGGCCCGCCCCAAGTGGCCTATCGCGTAAATCTGCGACAAATGGTCTCACCTAAATCGATGCCGGGCGAAGTGTAACCGGCTTTTTTCTTACAAACCACGACAAAGCGCATACCACTTCACATAACCAACTACCGCCTTTCCGCCATGCTTGATGGGGCGGGGCGGCCCTGCTAGGGGCGCGGTATGACTGAACTTGCTCTCATCCGTAATTTTTCCATTATCGCGCACATTGACCATGGGAAGTCCACGCTGGCCGATCGGTTGATCCAACAAACCGGCGGGCTCACCGCGCGTGAGATGACGAGCCAAGTCCTTGATAACATGGACATTGAAAAAGAACGCGGCATCACGATCAAGGCGCAGACGGTGCGGCTGGATTACACCGCGAATGACGGCCTCACCTATCAGCTGAACCTGATGGACACGCCCGGCCATGTCGACTTTGCCTATGAAGTCAGCCGCAGCCTTGCCGCATGCGAAGGCGCGTTGCTTGTCGTCGACGCCGCGCAGGGTGTTGAGGCGCAGACGCTCGCCAACGTGTACCAATCGATTGAGCATGACCATGAAATCGTGCCCGTCATTAACAAGATCGACCTTCCCGCTGCCGAAGTCGACAAGGTCAAGGCCGAGATTGAGGAAATCATTGGCTTGCCCGTCGACAACGCGGTCCTGACCAGCGCGAAATCGGGCATCGGCATTGCCGAAGTGCTTGAGGCGGTAGTCACCCACATCCCCCCGCCAAAGGGCGACCGCAACGCGCCGTTGAAGGCCATGCTCGTCGATTCATGGTATGACCCCTATCTGGGCGTCGTGATCCTGATCCGCGTCATCGACGGCTCGATCAAAAAGGGTCAGGAAATTCAGTTCATGGCCGCCGGCACAAAGCATTTGGTCGACCGCGTCGGCTGCATGCGGCCAAAGCTGGAGATCCTCTCCGAAATCGCCGCGGGCGAAGTCGGCATCATCACCGCGCAGATCAAGGAGGTTGCGCAGACCCGCGTCGGCGACACGATCACCGATGCCAAGCGCCCCGCCGCCGAACCGCTCCCCGGGTTTAAGGAAGTGCAGCCGGTCGTTTTCTGCGGCCAGTTCCCGACCGACGCCGCCGACTTTGAAAAGCTGCGCGAAAGCATCAGCAAGCTGCGCCTTAACGACGCTTCGTTCAGCTTCGAAACCGAAAGCAGCGCCGCCTTGGGCTTTGGCTTTCGCTGTGGCTTCCTTGGGTTGCTCCATCTCGAGATCATTCAGGAGCGCCTGACGCGCGAGTTCGACCTTGACCTTATCACCACGGCGCCTTCGGTGGTCTATAAGCTGGAGCTCAGCCGCAGCAAGACCGAGGATGCGCGCAGTATGGAGCTGCACAACCCCGCCGACATGCCCGACGTCAACCGCATCGACGAAATTCAGGAGCCTTGGATCGAGGCGACGATTTATTGCCCCGATGAATATCTCGGCAGCATCTTGAAGCTGTGTCAGGACCGGCGCGGCATTCAAAAGCAGCTGACTTATGTCGGCGGCCGGGCGCAGATCGTCTACGAATTGCCGTTGAATGAGGTTGTGTTCGACTTTTACGACCGGCTGAAGAGCATCAGCCGCGGTTATGCCTCGTTCGATTATCACCAGATCGGCCACCGCGAAGGCGACCTTGTGAAGATGAGCATCATGGTCAATGGCGACGCGGTCGATGCGCTCAGCATGATCGTACACCGCGGCACCGCAGAATCCCGAGGCCGCGGCATGTGCGAACGCCTAAAAGACCTCATCCCGCGCCATCTGTTCAAAATCCCCATTCAGGCGGCAATCGGCGGCAAAGTGATCGCCCGCGAAACCATCGCCGCGATGCGCAAGGACGTGACCGCCAAATGCTATGGCGGCGACATCAGCCGCAAGAAAAAGCTGCTGGAAAAGCAAAAAAAGGGCAAGGCGCGGATGCGGGAATATGGCAATGTGAGCATTCCGCAGGAGGCGTTTATCGCGGCGCTGCGGATGGGGGAGGAGTAAGCCCTCCCAATTCCATCACCACAATGCGGAAGGCTGCACATAAATTCCAATTCTCTGACTGACAGCGCGCGCTTGGTCTGCTAGGCGGCGCGCATGCTTAACCTGAACGGTATCACCGTGCGCCTTGGCGGACGCACTATCCTTGATCGCGCCACGGCGGCCTTGCCTCCTTATAGCCGTATCGGCCTAATCGGACGCAATGGTGCGGGCAAATCGACGCTGATGAAGGTGATGATTGGCTCGCTGGAGGCTGATGAGGGCAGCCTGGAGATGCCCAAGGGCACGCGCATCGGTTATATCGCGCAAGAGGCGCCTGCGGGGGATTCTACGCCGTTTGACAAAGTGCTGGCGGCGGATACCGAGCGTGCGGCGCTGATGATCGAAAGCGAGCAAGAGGGGCTTGACCATGACCGCATGGCCGAGGTGCATGAACGGCTGATCGCGATTGACGCTTACACCGCGCCTGCGCGCGCGTCGCGTATCCTTGTTGGCCTTGGCTTTGACGAAGACATGCAGGGTAAGCCGCTCGATAGCTTCTCCGGTGGTTGGAAAATGCGCGTGGCGCTGGCGTCGTTATTGTTTTCGCAGCCGGATTTGTTGTTGCTGGATGAACCGTCGAACCACTTGGATTTGGAAGCGACCTTGTGGCTGGAAAACTTCCTCAAGGGCTATCCCGCCATGATGGTGGTTATCAGCCATGAACGCGACCTGTTAAACAACGTCGTTGACCATATCCTGCATCTGGAGGGCGGGCAGGTGACTTTGTACTCCGGCGGTTATGACTCGTTCGAGCGCCAACGTGCCGAGCGTGCCGCGCAGCTGGCGGCGGCAAAGGCAAGCCAAGATGTGCAACGCGCCAAACTACAGGATTATGTCGCGCGGAATTCGGCGCGTGCCTCCACCGCCAAGCAGGCGCAGTCGAGAGCCAAGGCGCTGGCGCGGATGCAGCCGATTGCCGCAATGGCCGAAGATCCGACGTTGAGCTTTGACTTTCCAAGCCCGGACGAATTGAAACCGCCTTTGGTGACGTTGGATCTGGCGAGTGTCGGCTATACCGAAGGCAACCCGATTTTAGAGCGGTTAAACTTTCGGATTGATCCTGATGACCGGATCGCACTTCTGGGCCGCAACGGGAACGGAAAGACGACGCTGGCGCGATTACTCGCCGCGCAACTGACGCCAATGGAAGGGCAGATGAATTCCTCCGGCAAAATGCGCGTCGGCTATTTCACGCAATATCAGGTGGAGGAATTGGACGGCGATGATACGCCGCTTGAGCATATGACTCATCAGATGAAGGGTGCGAACCCCGGCGCTGTGCGCGCACAACTGGGGCGGTTCGGCTTTTCGGGCGCAAAGGCGACGACGAAGGTTGATAAATTGTCAGGCGGCGAACGTGCGCGGCTCGCGCTGGCGCTGATTACCCGCGATGCGCCGCATATGCTGATCCTCGATGAACCAACGAACCACTTGGATGTCGATGCGCGTGAGGCGTTGGTGCAGGCGCTGAATGAATATGAAGGCACTGTCGTGCTGGTCAGCCATGACCGCCATATGCTTGAGCTGACGGCAGACCGGCTGGTCCTCGTCGATGGCGGCACTGCGACCGAATTTTCCGGCACGATTGAGGATTATACCGATTTCATTCTGGGCAAGGGACCCGCGAAGGAGAAGGTATCAAAGGCTGACCGCAAGGACGACAAGAAAGCTGCGGCTGCCGCGCGTGAGGCGCAAGCCAAGCTTAAGCGCGATGTGAGTGATGCCGAGGCTGACTTGGCCAAGCTTGAGGTTGTGTTGAGTGCGATTGACCGAGCGATGTTCGATCCTGCGTCGGCAGCAAACGAGTATAAGAACCTGACGATGGGTGAACTGTCGCAACGGCGTGGCAAAATTATCGCCGCGCAGGAAGCCGCCGAGGTTCGCTGGGTTGCGGCGGGCGAGGCGTTGGAGAAAGTCTCTTAGGGCGCAAGCTTCCAATTTCACGGTTCTCAACGGCGTAATTTTCAGCCACAGCAGCTCTTCGCAAATTGGTGCCGGCCTCGCACACCTATATTGCTAATTTATATCCAAAACGGATGCAAATATCGCCGGTTCTGGTGTAGTCTGAACCGATTTAGCCCTTCTGCACTTTTACGACCTAACTGTTACAGTTTTCCGCGCGTGTGCGTAGATCAGGATACGGCTTTGCAGGCGCATCATTCCAAGCGCATATGAAAGCAGCATATTTCGGTTCATTGGGCCCCTAATATCGCGGCCTTTGCCGCCGCGAAGCGCGCTTCGCCGAGCCCCTGAATGCGGACGTAATGCACATCATTTCTGACGAGTTCCAATGTGCACAAATCAAAAAACTGCTGTCGTTCAGCAGGTTGCGCATAGACGCGAAGGCCATCATCTACAAAGGGGATGTCGATATCGAGCAAAAGATAGAGGTCGGAAAAGCCTGTGAAGCTGTCGAAATAGCGGTCGCGCAGATAACCCGGCGTTGTGCCGAACATCATGTCCGCCCAGACGGCGGTGATGAGTGGATCTGTATCAAACAGCACAAAGCCAGCGCCCAGTTCGCTTGCGCGCGCAGCGGCAGCGCGGTTCATAGCGTCTTGCGTCTGCGCGATGTGGATCAGTTCTTGTCTGCCAATGTCTGTGCCATGCGCCTCACAATATGCGCGGCCATATTCGGGTACGACTTCGCATCCCAGTTCCGCCGCAAGCCGAGTGCCCAAGGTCGATTTTCCGGTACTTTCGGGGCCGTGAAGGCAGATACGCTTCATTTCTGTTCCGCCTTGCGCCATGCGATCAGTCCGGCAACAGCTAGGACCAGGAATAGCCCATAAAGGCCTGCGGTGAGATACAATTCCTTCATGGCATATAACGGAATGGAAATCAGGTTGACGATGATCCAGAAATGCCAGTTTTCTGCAAAGCGCCGCGCCATCAATATCTGTCCAGCAATGGAGAGCATCGCGACCGACGCGTCCCAATATGGATAGGTGGCATCGGTTTCAGCATGCATTACGGCGCCCCATGCCCAAATCGCGGCAATAGCGCCCAATATCCACAAGCCATAGCCCATAGCAGAAATGCGCCGGACAATGATGTCTCCGCTGTCTGCCTTGTTCCGCGTCCAGCTCCACCAACCGTACAGATTCACAACCGAAAAAAATATCTGTAGCCCTGCGTCGCTGTACAGCTTGGCATCACGAAAAATAAGGAAATAGAGCGAAACCATGATTATCGCGACGGGGAAATTCCACACCGATCGCTTAATAATCAATAAGATGTTGGCAATGCCAAGCAGAACGGCAAGGATTTCAAGTAAGCTCATGCTCGGTGATTTAGCGGCCCAGTCGCGGGACGCAAGTGCCGTGCATCAGTGCGGTTAAGTAAGACTAAATCCGGCAATTCTAACCCAACTGACATGGGCGACCCTTGCGATTAGTTCTAAACTAAGCAGAAATAGCCAGTGGCTCGCGCGCGGGGTTCACTGCGTGCACATCGGCTTGCAACGTATATCCAAAGCCTTATAACGCGCTGAGGCTAATGCCACATGCCGGGTCGAGTTTCAGGTTCTTGCGGAGCCATGCGACATGTGTGTCGATCGTCCGCGACTGCTATTCCACGGTCTTTTCCCACAAAGTCATCGATATTGTTCGAAGAATTAAACCGGTTTGTGTGTTGCCAGTTGAGGGAAAGCTGACACCGTCGATGCAGTTTTGTATCCCAGAATACTGATTTTATTGGTTTTTTAGATATACGGAATGACGCCGCATGACTGAGGTTGCTTATGTCTTCGGGTGAATTTCGTTGTGGTGGTGGATGATCGCGCGGGCAACATTTTGCATCAGGCCGTTCGTCACCTGCATATCGGAACGTGTCTGCGCGATCATGACAGCTACCGGATAAAGGCAACCATCCGGTGCCTTCATTACGCCTACATCGTTAATCGCGGTCGACGTCGAACCAAGGACTTGGCCGGTCCCCGTTTTGTGCGCGAGGCTCCAGTGCGGGGCGAGCCCTGAGCGCAGTCGGGATTTGCCGGTGTATGTGCCTGCCATGAGCTTTAGCAATTTTGCACCGGGGTCATTGGGGCCACGTTCACTGAAACGCTTTAGTACCAGAACAATAGTCCCGGGCGCGGCGCCATCAAGGGGCGTTTCCAGATAGGCCGCCAATGCTGCCTCACGCTTTTCCATCGGAATACGCGATCGCTGCGCCTTGAATGCATTGCCTTGTCGGTATTGTGGTTTCCACTCAACGCCAGCGATTGCGCTTTGCAGCAGGACATCGCCCGGACCGAAGCGAATGGACTGCACCTTGCGTCGGTCAAGCATCTGGTTGACCGATTGTGGCCCCCCTGCAACGCGCAACAATACGTTGTTGGCCAGATTGTCGCTGGCATTGATGGAATGCGCGAGCAATTCGCGTATGGGCATTTCGAATGAGTCCCGACCGTCGAGATAACGTTTTAAAGGCTGGCTGAAGACAACTACGTCGCCGCCGCTGACCTGGATGCGCTTATCCAGCGACAATTTGCCCGCAGCCTCCTGTTCCAAGATCGTCAGCGCAACCCACATTTTGGAAACGCTTTGCTGCGGAAAGCGTTCGGTCTGTCGCTTCCCGATAATGTCTTTGGAAAGTGGTGGATAGATAGCAATACCAACGCGGCCCGGAAACTTCTTCCAGAGCGCATCAATTTCAGACTGAAGCTTGGCATCGGCTGCAGCAATGGCATTGGTCGCTTTAATGGGTGAAGCGTCACCGGCTAAAGCTGTTGCCGTAAATGCCGATACGCCCAGGGCGATGGCGATAGCCTTTATATAGCCGCGCATGATATCTAACTTTTTGTTTTAGCCGGGGCAGCGGTTGGCATGCCAGCCTTCATCGGAGATTTTACCGTGACTGGCGTGGAGCCGAAATCGAGCCAGCGCGTGTTACTGGCTGCGGTCACAAGCATGATGGAGAGTATCGCGATCTGGATCAGAACAATGATAGCTATCCAAGCCTTTGCGTGGCGAAGCATTTGGACAACAACAATGCTGTTCGCTTCAAATTCATGGTGAATAAGATCAGTCGTCAAGTGGATTTCTGATACGGAAAGGCTGTGACTCTGGCGCAATTCGGCCAACTCTTCCTCTAGCGCGCGAACCGTTTTTACGATTTCAGCATGTCGCTGCTGCGTGCCATCCTGTATGCTGTCCAGATGCTCACGGATCATCTGCTCCGCCCGTGCCGGCTTGACACCAGCGGCTTTCAGCAGCCGTCCTAGGCCCTCAAGCTGCTTTACCTTAGCTGTCATTTGTAATGGCCATTGGGCTTGTTTTGATAGGTGACAGCGACATTGGAACCGTCGAAGGATGGCATTAACTTACTCCTACACGCTTGCTTTAAGATATGCTGCGACTTGTCTCTAGTTTAGATATGCTTATTTGCAATCGTTCACATTGCGAGGAGTATTTGACCAAATGGTCGGGCCGTGTAATTCTCCGCATGAGGGCAAAGGAGAGGACCATGGCGAGCAAGGCGGAAACCGGCGGAAACGCGAAAACGGGCAAAAAGAAATCGCAAAAGAAAGGCGCGCCTTTTTCGAGGATCGCAGGGGCATTTGATGCAGCTAATGATGCCACCATGGCACTCGGCCCGCTCGCCGGTTTGGCGCGGGAGGATTTCATTGGCGCAATTGGCCTAATGCTCCGCCAAACCGCGACCAACCCCGATAAGGCTTGGAAGGCGACAACCAACTTCTCCGAAGATGTCGTCAAGATCATGATTGGAAAGTCCGACCTTGCGCCTGACCCCAAAGACAAGCGTTTCATGGACCCGGCATGGACCTTCAATCCGTTTTTCAAGGCAGGCGCGCAATATTATCTCGCGGTGCAAAAGGGGATCAAAAGCTATATCGAGGATTTGGATCTTGATGCGCTGGAGCGCGACCGCGCAAACTTCATTTCGCAGATCATCATCGACGCGATGTCGCCGACGAACAGCTTGATCGGTAACCCGACCGCACAGAAACGTCTGGTAGACTCCGGTGGCCTAAGCCTCGTGAAGGGCCTGAAAAACGCATATAATGACATGGTCCACAACGATATGATGGTGAGCCAGGTCAACAAAAAGCCGTTCAAGCTTGGCGAAAATGTTGCGACCGCAAAGGGTGCGGTAGTGTATCGCGATGAACGCTTTGAACTCATCCAATATGCGCCCACGACTGACAAGGTTTTCGCAACGCCGCAACTGACCATCCCGCCGCAGATCAACAAAATGTATATCAATGATCTGTCGCCAGAAAAATCGATCATCAAATGGCAGACCGACCACGGAATTCAGCCATTCATGATTTCATGGCGTAACCCCACCCACGACATGGGCGTTTGGGGCATGGCCGAATATATCGAAAGCTGCATCAAGGCACTTGATGTCGTGTGTGAGATTACCGGCAGCGACAAGGTCAATATTTCCGGCGGCTGTTCCGGCGGGCAGACGATGTCGGTGCTGCTCTCCAAACTCGCGTCGATGGGTGACACGCGCGCTAACGCCATTACGATGATGGTGTGTGTTCTCGAACCAAGGCCCGGCGACACTGAGGCGGCGAGCCTTGTGTCGCACAATGGCATTGCGCTGGCACGGCAACGCGCCGCGAAAAAGGGCGTGATTGAGGGCAGCAGCCTTGCGCGCGGCTTTGCTTGGTTGCGGCCCAATGACCTGATCTGGAACTATGTAATCAACAACTATCTGCTCGGCGATGATCCGCCGGCGTTTGATATCCTTTTCTGGAATGCCGATGCGACTAACCTATCGTCGGCGTTGATGGGCGATTTCTTGGAGCTGTTTGAGGCCAATGCCTATGCTGCGCCGAGTGCGCTCGACATTGCCGGACACACGCTTGACCTGACCAAGGTGACGGGCGATTTGTTCGTTTTGGGCGGGACAACCGACCACATTACGCCATGGCGCGCATGCTATCGTTCGACGCAATTGTTCGGCAGCAAAAATGTCGAATTCATCCTGAGCCAAGCAGGGCATATGCAAGCGATCCTTAACCCGCCGGGCAACCCCAAGGCGAAATACTGGAAGCATTCGAACGGCAAGACCCCAGCCGACGTCATAGAATGGATGAAAGGCACCGAAGAAGTCGCCGGAAGCTGGTGGCCATATTGGATGGAGTGGCTCCACGCCCGCTCCGGCGCAGAGGTTGCTCCACCTGCAACGCAGGGGAGCAAAAAGCATCCAGCTATGGACCCCGCACCTGGCCTGTACGTTTTGGAGTGACGCGTTTGATCAGGTGTTTTGGCATGGCTCTTTCTTCCTTGCGTGCAGGGGACCAGCCGCTAGACTGCCTGCAACGCTCGCGATAGACACGGCAAAGGAACAGATATGACCAAAAAACGCGCGCCGACATTCAGCATGGAAACCGTTGATGGCCGCGTATTGCGGGTCGCGGTTTGGCGTGCCAGCGCACCGACGCATAATCTGCCGATATTGTTCTTTAACGGTATCGGCGCAAATATTGAGGCGATGGCGCCGATGGCCGAACTGTTGGATGACCGTGACTTTATCACTTTTGATATGCCCGGTATTGGCGGATCTCCAGATCCGGTTGTGCCGTATAATGCGATCCTCATGTCACGGATTGCGGCGTTGCTGCTTGATCGGTTTGAGATGCCGGTTGTCGACGTGATGGGCGTCAGTTGGGGCGGGGCGATGGCGCAGCAATTTGCGTTGCAGAATACAGCGCGCACCAACAAACTCATCCTGTGCGCAACCAGCGCAGGCACGTTGATGGTACCTGGTAATCCTGCCGCTTTAGTCAAAATGGCCGACCCGCGGCGTTACATAGACCCCGACTTCATGGCGAAGCATTTCAAGACGCTGTACGGCGGTATGGTGGGCAATAAGTCGGAGCATATTGGCCGGATCACGCCGCCGTCGAAGACCGGATATTTCTATCAGTTGATGGCGATGATGGGATGGACCAGCGCGCCATTACTGCCTTTTTTGAAAACTGAAACATTGATCATGATGGGCGATGATGATCAGATTGTGCCGCTGGCGAATGGCAAGTTTTTAAATTTCCTGATCCCTAACAGCGAATTGTTCGTGGTGAAAAATGGTGGGCATTTGTTCCTGCTGAGCCATGTTGAAGAGAGCATCACGGCTATTCGGGTCTTCCTTGATCGCGATGCGAGCAAGGCACGAAAGGCCGCCTGATATCCGGCTGTCTTTCGAATATCTCAAACGATAGGACAATGTCGGAATAACGCGTTTTCCCTTAGTTTTGCATTGTCACGATAAATTCGCAATTCACCTGCTAGAACAATATCTTATTCAAAACAGGGGTGGTCGCATTATGTTTAAGTCTATTGGTGTTATTGCTGGCGTGGATGCCGAAGCGGCTGCCCTGTTCCCCGGTCAAAGCGCAAATGTTGAGGCGCTGCACGGCTTTATGGTGCGGCAGGTAAAATTTGCGGACCGTAACATTGCCATTACGTGCAGCGGCATTGGCAAGGTAAACGCGGCAATGGCCGCAATGATGCTGGTTGAACATTATCACGCCGACCTTTTGATTGTTGTTGGCACGGCGGGTAAATTGAACGGCCGCGACGGGGCTTGCTTCCAAATCGTGGAGGCCGTGCAGGGCGATTATGGCGCATCACGCTCCGACGGCTTTGTGCATTATAGGGCAGGGGCGTGGCCTATTGGCGAGGCGCATGCCGAACCCTTCTACGCCGCTATCATGCCGGAGACGGGGCTACCCAAGGTGCGCGTCATTACCAGTGATTGCTTTATGGAAAACGCTGACCATGGCGAACGGCTGCATAAGGCGTTGAGGGGTGATATTGTCGATATGGAAACTGCCGCCGTGGCACAGGCAGCTTCGCGCATGGACATTCCGTGGGCCGCGATAAAGGCTGTCAGCGATTATGCCAATGGCAATAGCGCTGGCGATTTTCAGGCCAATTTAAAATATGCTGCACGATTGGCGGCAGAGGCAACACAGCGCATGATTGCCGATTTACCGCAGGGGCTAAATTAACAATCCCACGGCATGGATGATGATGCCTGCCATGCCGCCTACCAAAGTGCCGTTGATGCGGATGAACTGAAGGTCGCTGCCAACCGCATTTTCCACGCGATCCGTAATGGTGGATGCATCCCAGCGGGCAATGGTTTCGGACACCAGCTTGACGATATTGTCGCCGTAATTCTCGGTCGTGCCAACAATGGCGCGGCGGGCAAAGCGGTTGATTTGATGCTTGAGCCGTGCGTCTTCTTGCAAAGTCCCACCAAGTTTAATCAGCGCATCGCCAAAGCTGCCCGCTAGCGCCGCGTCTGGGTTGCGCGCCGCCTTTAACAGGCCATCGCGGCCTTGATCCCACAGGCTGTTGATCCATTTGCTCATCGCAGGGTTTTCGAGCAATTGTCCCTTCCAGTGCGCGACCTTGGCTTGCAATTCCTTGTCATGACGCAGGTCGTGGGCAAGCTTTGCAAGCCCTTCTTCGCCCTTTTCCCGCAACGGATGGTCCGGGTCTTCGACCATTTCATGCAGCAGCTTATTCAAGCCATTGACGATGGCGTTAGCCAGTTTTTCGTCAAGGCCCGTCCAGCGCATGATCGTGTTGGCCCGTTCCTCAACCATTTCGCGGATGAGATGTTCATTGGCCTCCAACGTTGCCGAAGCCCATTTGATGATACTGTCGAGCACAGGGATATGCCGCCGTTCGCGGATCATCGCGCTCAACAGCTGCCCAAGCAAAGGCGCGATATCGAGCTTATCAAGTTGTTTGCGTATTGCGCCCTTGGCAACGCCGCCGAGGCGTTCATCATCCAACTCCGCGAAAATATCACCCATCAGCCGCGATGCACCCATGCGCATGCGACCTTCGCCGCCTGAGGGGGCACTGAGGAATTTGCCCATTGCGCCTGCCACATCCATGCGCTGCACGCGGCGGGCAACGACCTTGGTTGTTAGGAAATTGGTGCGCAGGAAACTGGCCAATGTGCGGCCAAGCCGTTCCTTGTTATTCGGAATGATCGCGGTGTGCGGAATGGGTATGCCTAAAGGGTGCCTGAAGAGCGCTGTGATGGCAAACCAGTCGGCTAGGCCACCAACCATCCCGGCCTCGGCAAAGGCCCTTAAAAAGCCCCAATAGCCGTCGTAACGGGTTTCCATATACTTGCCGAAAACAAACAATGCCGCCATGCATAACAGCAATGCCGTTGCGATAATGCGCATTTGGCGCAGTTCGGCGTCGCGTTCGGCGTAACGGACTTTTTCCGACAGGCCCAGTTGATTGGCAGATTTCACATCATTGCCTTAGTCAAGGCGCGCCATGCTGCCAAGCACAGCGTCACTCTGCCGGCTGAAGTCCGCCCAAGTCGCCTTTGCCGGGGGCATTGCCGGTCGGCTTAGCGGGCTCCGCAACTATCTCTTTATCCTTTGTGGGATCATAGGTTAGCAACCGCGAACGCAACCATGGGCCAACGCGCTTTTCAAATCCGTCGGCCAGGCTGAACCCGGCAGGGACGATAAGCAAGGTTAGTAACGTCGAGACGATAAGGCCGCCAATGACGACTGTGCCCATGGGCGAGCGCCATTGGCCGTCACCGCCTAACGAAAGCGCGGTGGGGACCATGCCAGCTGTCATGGCAACGGTTGTCATAACGATTGGCTGGGCACGCTTATGACCAGCTTCCATAATCGCCTGAAACTTTGGAACGCCGCGCGCCATTTCCTCAATCGCAAAGTCGATTAACAGGATCGAGTTTTTCGCCACGATACCAAAGAGCATTAAGATGCCGATGAAGACAGGCATTGAAATCGGCTGACCAACCAGTGCAAGCGCAACCAAGCCGCCCAACGGCGCTAGCAAGAGCGATCCCATGTTTACCAGAGGCGACATAAAGCGGTGGTAAAGAAGAACCAGTACCGCAAACACCAGTAAGGTTCCAGAAACCAATGCAATCAGGAAGTTCTGCTGCATTTCCAGTTCCCACTCCTGACTACCAAAGGGTGCACGTGACACGCCAGTTGGTAGGTTTTTCATGATGGGAAGTGCGTTAATTATCGTGTCTGCTTGTGACGCGACCACCCCAGGAGCAAAGTCTGCACCAACAAAGGTGCGGAAATTCTGGTTACGGCGCTGGACTGATGTTGGGCCTGCGCCAAAGCTGATGTCAGCCACGCGGGACAAAGGCACAGATCCGCCGGTCGCCAATGGCACTGGCAAGTTTCGGATGACATCAAGGCTTTGACGTGACTCTCTCGCGAGCATTACGCGGATCGGAATTTGACGATCGGACAGCGAGAATTTCGCGCTATTCTGGTCAATATCACCAAGCGTTGCGATGCGTATAGTCTGGCTCAGCGCTACGGTTGATACGCCAAGCTGTGACGCGATGTCATTACGCGGCTTTATAATCAACTCAGGACGCTGCAAATCCGCGGAGATACGGGGCGCACGCAGCTCGGGCAAACCCTTCATTTGTTCGACCAGCGTTGCCGCGGTCTTGTCGAGCATCTTTGGATCTGATCCTGATAGCATAACCGAAACATCACGGCCGGAACCACCGCCGCCACCGCCGCCGGGGCCGTTAACCTGAAATGTCACACGGGCATCTGCGATTTTGGTTAGAAAGGGCGTGAGGTCTTCCTCAAACTGTTGGCTGGTCCGCGCCCTGTCCTTTTTCAAGGTGATGAAAATACTGGCGCCGCCTTCGCGCAGGCTCTGCAAGGCCGTTTCTACCTCGGGCTGCTTTTCGATAATTGCAGCAGCCTCGCTGGTGATTTCGCGCGTGCTTTCCAACGTGGTTCCCGGAACCATTTCTATACGGACTCGGCTAAAATCGGTATCCCCGTCGGGGAAGAACTGTTTTGGCAGGACAACCAGCAACGCCACCGTGAGTGCCAAAGCTGCTGCGCCGATACCCATCATCCAACGGCGGTGACCAAGTGACCAACGCAGAATCTTCATATATCGGTCGATCCAACTGGCCTCGCCATGTTCGGCCATTCCATCGGATTTTAGGAAATAAGCCGCAATCATCGGCGTGATCATTCTGGCCACGGCAAGGCTCATCAGAACAGAGGCGACAACGGTCAGGCCAAAATTCTTAAAAAACTGCCCCGCAACCCCGGGCATCAGGCCAACTGGCAAAAACACTGCGACAATCGAAAATGTGGTCGCAACCACAGCAAGCCCAATCTCATCGGCCGCGTCAATGGATGCCTGATAAGCGGATTTGCCCATCCGCATATGCCGGACGATATTTTCAATCTCCACAATGGCGTCATCGACCAGCACCCCGGCTACAAGACCAAGCGCCAACAGCGACATGGTGTTCAGCGTGAAGCCCATCAGGTCCAAAAACCAGAAAGTTGGAATGGCCGACAATGGGATAGCAATCGCCGATATAATCGTCGCACGCCAATCGCGCAGGAACAGGAAAACCACAACGATGGCAAGAAGTGCGCCCTCAATCATCGCTGCCATCGAACTTTTATACTGGCCCTTGGTATAATCGACGCTGTTGAATAGCGTGATGAAGTTAATACCAGGATTCTCTTTTTTTATTTCCGCGATTTTGACCATCGCATCATCAAAGACAGTGACATCGGACGCGCCCTTTGCGCGGGACATGCCGAACGTGACAACTTGTTTGCCGCCGGCAAAGGCCATCGATTTCTGCTCGCTGAATCCGTCGGTCACTGCAGCCACATCGGCCAATTTGATTGAACGCCCGCCGCTGAGGCTAATTTGCGTTTGGCTCAGTTCAAAAGCGTTGGTCGCGTTGCCGAGAACGCGAACAGACTGACGTGAGCCGGCGATTTGCGATTGGCCGCCGGACGCGTTTATATTTTGCTGGCGGAGCACAGCGTTAATCTGGCTGGCGCTAACACCAAGTGATTGCATTTTTGCAGGATCAAGTACGACGCGAATTTCGCGGTTTACGCCGCCATTCCGGCTAACCGACGCCATGCCTTCGACGGCAAGCAAGCGACGGGCTACGCTATCGTCGACGAACCAGCTCAATTGCTCAAGTGTCATGTCGCTCGCTTCAACCGCGAAATAGGCGATTGGATCGCTGGACGTGGCAACCTTGAAAATTTGTGGTTCCAAGATGCCATCGGGCAAATCGCTGCGGATCTGGTCAACGGCGTTCTTTACTTCACTGACCGCGGCGTTGATGTCATCGCCAATTTCAAATTCAGCGCTAATCGTGGTGTTGCCCTCGGTTGAGGTAGCATCGATATTACGAACGCCTTGAATACTGCGAATGGCAGATTCAACCTTCTGCGTAATCTGCGTTGTGATTTCGGTAGGCGCAGCGCCCGGTTGAGAAATGGAGACAACGACAACGGGAAATTCGATATCGGGATCATTCTGAACGTCCATATTTATGAACGCCATGATCCCGGCCAGGGTAAGCGCGACGAACAAGACGATTGGCACCACCGGGTTACGGATGGACCATGCAGAGATATTGTTAAAATTCATTTTTTATGTCCCGAATATCCCAAAAAGTTACTTCTTTTTCAGAAGCTTAGGATTGATCGTTTCGTCCGGATTTAGGAAGCCGCCAGCGTAG
>NZ_JARXAI010000090.1 GCF_029865925.1 Sphingorhabdus sp. | reverse complement strand
GTGTCGAGGATTGTCTGACCTGGGTTCTGACGTTCGATCAGCTCTTGCGTAAGAACCGCTTTTGCCTTGGTCGAGTCAGGTGCCTGAATTCCAGCAACGTCCTGCGAACGCGAACCGGAAACGACGATTACTTCTTCTTCGAAATCGACCGAGCCGGTCGACTGCGCAAATGCAGCGCTGGAGAGACTGCAGACCGTCAATGCGACAGCACTGGTTGCGAGCTGGAAACGAGATTTCATCTTTAAAGACCCCTTTGATTTTCATCCCCCATCTGTAACGCACCATCGGGTAAAATCCGAATCACGCGCACGAAATGGCCTGTGCGATCCCCTTGGGGTCAGTAAATGACAGTAAAGTGACAGTTCGACCTAGGAAACGAGCATCTTATAGCCGACAGCAAGGCGCAATCAAAGTTTTGCGTTACCGCAAATTGTGCACAGCAGCATTAAAACGCATTTTGTACGGTAATGTGGCCAGTTTGCCACAGTCCATTGGGCCCTGGCTTAAGCGGCGTCCTCTTTGCCCGCCTTGGCAGACTTGGCGTATACCAGCACCGGGGTCTTACGGCCTTCCACGACGTCCTTGTCGACAACGACCTCATCGACGCCGTCATATGTAGGTAGGTCAAACATGGTGTCCAACAAAATGGCCTCAAGAATTGAACGCAGTCCGCGCGCACCGGTTTTGCGCTCAATCGCCTTTTTGGCGACCGCTTCAAGCGCATCATCGGTAAAGCTCAGCCCTACGTCTTCCATCTCAAACAGCTTGCGATATTGCTTCACCAGCGCGTTCTTAGGCTCTGACAGGATTCTCACCAACGCCGCGATATCAAGATCTTCCAGCGTTGCGGTGACAGGCAAACGCCCAACAAATTCCGGGATCAGGCCATATTTCAAAAGATCTTCAGGCTCCACCTGTTTCAAAATTTCGCCAGTACCGCGCTCATCGGGATCGGCGACATGTGCACCAAAACCAATGGACTTGCCTTCAAGGCGGTTTGAAATAATCTTCTCAAGGCCCGCAAACGCGCCGCCGCAGATGAACAATATGTTCGTTGTGTCGACCTGCAGGAACTCCTGCTGCGGATGCTTGCGGCCGCCTTGGGGCGGAACGCTGGCTGTTGTGCCTTCCATAAGCTTCAGCAGAGCCTGCTGAACGCCCTCGCCGCTCACGTCGCGGGTGATGGATGGGTTCTCCGCCTTGCGGCTGATCTTGTCGATTTCGTCGATATATACGATCCCGCGTTGGGCCTTCTCGACGTTATAATCGGATGCTTGAAGCAGCTTCAGAATGATATTCTCGACATCTTCGCCGACATAGCCAGCCTCGGTTAAAGTCGTCGCGTCTGCCATGGTAAAAGGCACATCGAACGTCTTGGCAAGCGTTTGGGCAAGAAGGGTCTTCCCACAACCGGTTGGGCCCACAAGAAGAATGTTCGACTTTGCAAGTTCAACATCCGCGCCCTTACCACCGTGATTAAGGCGCTTGTAATGGTTATGCACAGCAACAGACAGAACGCGTTTCGCCTGCGGCTGCCCAATGACATAGTCGTCAAGGACTTCGCAGATTTCCTGCGGCGTGGGCACTTCGCCCTCTTTGCGGCCGTTCAGCGCGCCCTTGGTTTCTTCACGGATGATATCGTTGCACAGCTCGACACACTCATCGCAGATAAACACAGTAGGGCCTGCGATCAGCTTGCGGACTTCATGCTGCGATTTTCCGCAGAAGGAGCAATATAATGTGCTCTTTGTATCTGATCCGCTTAACTTCGTCATAATATATCCTGCTTGCACACCGAAAGGAGGCGCACGTTATTAAACCAACACTCTAAAGATGCGTTCCGATTTGGCAATAGCCGACAACGAACCGTCCATCCTGTCCAAGCTGCCTTTGGAAAAGCAAATGTGATCAGCTTGCGTCGGCATCCGCATTCGATGGCCGCTTGTCATACACTTCATCGATCAGGCCAAACGCCTTCGCCTCGTCAGCTTCAAGGAAGGTATCACGGTCCATCGCTTTTTCGATGTCCTTCAGAGGCTTGCCTGTATATTTCGCGTAAAGATCGTTCATACGCTTGCGAATACGAAGTATCTCATTTGCCTGAATCTGGATGTCGGATGCCATGCCACGCGCACCACCAGAAGGCTGATGCACCATGATCCGTGCGTTGGTCAAAGCGACTCGCATGCCAGGTTCACCAGCAGCGAGGAGGAAACTGCCCATTGATGCAGCCTGTCCAATGCATACGGTACCAACTTTCGGACGGATATACTGCATCGTATCATGTATCGCCATGCCAGCGGTGACAACACCGCCGGGCGAGTTGATATACATCCAAATATCTCTCTTCGGATTGTCCGATTCAAGGAACAACAGCTGCGCGGTGATGACTGAGGCCATATTGTCCTCAACTTCGCCCGTCACGAAAATGATCCGCTCGCGCAACAGGCGCGAAAAAATGTCCCAGCTGCGCTCCCCACGGTTCGATTGCTCGATAACGACGGGAACCAATGCTTGAACGGGATCAAAAGGAACGTGCATGAAATACCTCTAAGATGTTATATTTTGCGATAGTCCCTACATCGGCGCGGGCAACCAAAGTTTCAAGCACGAAAACGGTTAAGTTTTTCCAAGTGCTCATCCGTCGAACAAAGTAGCTTGATGGTGGCAGTCATAAATTTGATTAGTCTGGCTATGCCAAAAGCGGCCACAAAGAGAGGCTTGTCCGCGACTTCGTCAAGGTTATGAAGGCTGACCGCTTTGATTTAAAGTAAGCAGGACCCGCCGAAACGAGAAAGGCCCCAGAATTCCCGGGGCCTTTTCGTTTGTCCAAAGCAGGACGATTATTTCTTAGGCGCAGCTTTTTTGGCAGGCGCCTTCTTGGCTGGCGCGGCTTCGGCATCCTTTTTAGGAGCAGCCTTCTTTGCAGCAGGCTTTGCTTCTTTTGCAGGTGCTTCTTCCTTGGCTGCGGCCTTTTTCGCTGGCGCCTTCTTCTTGGCAGCTGGCTTGGCGTCTGGTTCTGCTTCGATTGCCGCTTCAAGCACGTCCTTAGTCACGGTCTTTTCCGAAACAGTCGCCTTGTCGAATAGGAAGTCGACTTCTTTGTCTTCAAACATCGGCGCGCGTAGCTGGGCCGCTGCCATCGGGTTTTCCTGCAAATACTGCACAAAACGCTGACGCTCTTCAGGACGATATTGCTGCGCAGCTTGCTGCACGAGCATGTTCATTTCCTGCGAACTGACTTCCACACCGTTGGCTTGGCCGATTTCGGAGAGCAACAGGCCAAGACGCACACGACGGACGGCGATGTCGCGATACTCTTCGCGCTCTGCTTCCATTTCCTTTTTCGCGGCTTCAGGGTCTTCCTCGCGGGCAGCTTCCTGCTCCAACTGTGCCCAAATCTGTTCGAATTCCGCTTCGACCATTGATGGCGGCACGTCGAAATCATGATCGGCGGCGAGCTGATCAAGCAGTTGGCGCTTCATGTAGGTGCGGGTGAGGCCATTATGTTCTTGCTCAACCTGAACCTTCATCAGTTCGCGAAGCTTGTCGATACCATCTAGTCCGAACATCTTGGCAAGATTGTCGTCGGCTTTAGCTTCGACTGGCTTGCGCACTTCGTTGACCACGATATCAAAGGTTGCAGCCTTACCCTTCAGGTTTTCGGAGTTGTAATCTTCTGGGAAGGTCACGTTTAGTACCTTCTCGTCGTTGGCTTTCACGCCAACCAACTGGTCTTCGAAGCCCGGGATCAACTGGCCCGAGCCAAGCTCTACGGCCATGCCTTCGCCCTTGCCGCCTTCGAAAGGCACGCCCTCAACCTTGCCTTCAAAATCAATAACGACACTGTCGCCCATTTTGGCGGCATATTTCTTATCGGCTGCTTCAAAGCTCTTTTGCCCTTGGGCAAGCTTCAAGATCGATACGTCAACCTGTGCATCGCTGACGTCAACAATCAGGCGCTCAAGCGTTATGTTATCGATGGATGGCGCTGCAATCACAGGCAGGATTTCCAGATGGAAGTCGACAACCGCGTCTTTGCCCGGGGCATAATCTTCACCGAGGTGGACATGCGGCTGAGTCGCTGGACGCAGTTTGTTGTCGGAAATCGCTTTTTGAACGCCTTCCTGAATTGAGCTGTTGAGGGCGTCCTGAAGCAACGAATCCTTGTGCATCTTCTTGACCAGATTGGCAGGAACCTTGCCTGCACGAAAACCGGGCATACGCACTTGAGGTGCAATCTTCTTCACCTCGGCATCAATGCGGGATTCAACGTCCTTTGCGGAAATCGTCATGCGATAAGCGCGCTTCAGGCCTTCATTCTGTGTCTCGACGGTCTGCATGTTTTCTTCTCTATCTACGGCGGGCTCTCTGGCCTGCCAAAAACTGTTAATTGGCTTTCGGGTTCAACGACAGCCGGGAACGTCCCTTTTTCGTGGTGCGGGCGAAGGGACTCGAACCCCCACACCTTGCGATGCCAGAACCTAAATCTGGTGCGTCTACCAATTCCGCCACGCCCGCTTACGAAAAGCTGCCGTTTCACACACGACGAGAGCCCCTAACGGGAAAGCCGCGACGGGGCAAGGGGAGAAGCGGCAAATGCACCGCTGTCGCCTCCTGCCCGTGTCAGCCAAGCGCCTTTTTCAGCAGATCGTTGATGATCTGCGGATTGGCCTTGCCCTGCATTGCCTTCATTGTTTGCCCCACGAAGAAACCAAACAACTTGTCTTTGCCCGATCGGTATTCAGCCACCTTGTCTTCGTTCGCCGCCATGATTTTAGCGATTTCTGCTTCAATCGCGCCGGTATCGCTGGTTTGCTTCAGGCCCTTTTCCTCGACAATTGCCGATGCCGCCTGCCCTGTCTCCAGCATGATTTCAAAGACCTGCTTAGCGATGCTACCGCTGATAGTGCCATCAGAAACGAGACGCAGGAGCTCAGCAGCCTGTTTCGGGCTAACCGGGCTTTCATCAAGCGTTTTGCCCAACTTGTTCAGTGCACCAAACAGTTCAGACATCAGCCAGTTGGAACCCTGTCTTGCGTCCACGCCCTGGGCCAACAAGTCTTCGAACCAGAATGCCGTCTCCGCCTCTGCGGTTAAAACGGCAGCATTATAGGCAGTCAGGCCCAATGACTCGTAGCGCGCGCGTTTGGCATCTGGAAGCTCAGGCAAGGACGCACGACATTCCTCCAGAAACGCGTCGTCCAATTCCACCGGCAACAAATCGGGGTCAGGGAAATACCGATAATCATGCGCGTCCTCTTTCGAGCGCATTGGACGCGTTTCCATCTTGTTGGCATCAAATAGCCGTGTTTCCTGCACAACAGCGCCGCCGCTTTCAATGAGGTCGACCTGACGCTGCGCCTCATACTCAATCGCTTGCATCATGAAGCGGATCGAGTTGACGTTCTTCGTCTCGGTGCGGGTGCCAAGCTCCCCTCCGGGCTTACGGACCGACACATTGACGTCTGCGCGCATCGATCCTTGTTCCATATTGCCGTCGCATGACCCAACGTAGCGCAGGATCGAGCGCAGTTTTTTGACATAGGCCCCCGCCTCTTGCGGGCTGCGCATATCAGGGCGCGAGACGATTTCCATCAGCGCCACGCCAGAACGGTTAAGATCGACAAAGGACATCGTCGGATGCTGGTCATGCATCAACTTGCCCGCGTCCTGTTCGACATGGATGCGTTCAATTCCTATTTTTTTGGTCGGGCTATCGGGGTCTTTTTCGTTTAACGTAACCTCGATTTCGCCCTCACCCACGATGGGGTGGTAGAGCTGCGAAATCTGGTAGCCCTGCGGCAAATCGGCGTAGAAATAATTCTTCCGGTCGAACCGCGACCAGCGATTGATCTGCGCATTTATCGCCATGCCGGTGCGCACGGCCTGACGCAGACATTCCCGGTTTGGCACGGGCAACATGCCCGGCATTGCAGCGTCCACAAGGCTGACATGGCTGTTCGGTTCGGCACCAAAGCCGGTCGAGGAGCTGGAAAACAGCTTGGATTCGCTGGTCACCTGCGCATGTACCTCGAGGCCAATCACGACCTCCCACTCGCCGGTGTTTCCCTGGATGCGGTATTCGCTCATATTACCACCACTCTGCGGCTTCCGCCGTAAATCCTGAACGCTGCTCAATGGCTAGGCCTGCATTGAGCACAGCCTGTTCATCGAGCGCTTTGCCGATAATCTGAAGCCCCGTTGGCAAGCCTTCTTTTGAGAGACCGCCGGGAACCGACATTGCGGGCAGTCCAGCCAGCGAGGCTGGCACGGCGAACACGTCGTTCAGATACATCGACAGCGGGTCGGCGTTCTTCTCACCCAAACCAAACGCCGCGCTTGGTGCGGTTGGCGCAAGGATGAGGTCGCAGTTTGCCCATGCATTGTCAAAATCGCGCGCTATCAACGCACGAACCTTCTGCGCTTGCGTATAATAAGCGTCGTAGAAGCCCGCGCTGAGCACATAAGTGCCGATCATGATACGGCGGCGGACCTCTTCACCAAAACCTGCGGCGCGGGTGGCGGCATACATATCCTGCAAGCCAGCGCCCTCGGGCAAGTCACGCAGGCCAAAACGCACGCCGTCATAACGTGCAAGGTTCGATGACGCTTCGGCAGGCGCGATGATATAATAAGCGGGCAACGCGTATTTTGTGTGCGGCAAGCTAATATCAACGATTTCGGCGCCTGCATCTATCAACCAAGCGATGCCATTATCCCACATCTTGGCGATATCTTCGTCGATACCATCCAAGCGATACTCCTTGGGAATGCCAATGCGCTTGCCCTTAAGATCGCTGTTAAGGCCAGCCTCCCATGCAGGTACTGGCAAATCGAGCGACGTCGAATCTTTCGGGTCAAAGCCTGCCATTGCCTCAAGCATGATTGCGCAGTCACGCACGTCGCGCGCCATTGGGCCTGCTTGATCAAGTGAACTGGCAAATGCTACAACGCCCCAGCGCGAGCAGCGGCCATAGGTTGGCTTGATGCCGCTAATGCCCACGAACGCCGCAGGCTGACGAATCGAGCCGCCGGTGTCCGTTCCCGTCGCCGCAGGGCACAGCCGCGCGGCAATGGCCGATGACGAACCACCTGACGATCCACCGGGCGCAAGCGCGGCATTGCCGCCGTCGTTGCGGCGCCATGGTGAAATGACATTGCCGAAATAGCTGGTCTCATTCGACGAACCCATGGCGAACTGGTCCATGTTCAACTTGCCGAGCATCCCTGCCCCAGCCTTCCACAAATTCGCCGACACGGTGGACTCATAGGTCGGCACAAAGCCGTCGAGGATATGGCTGGCGGCCGTCGTCTGGACGCCTTCGGTGCAAAAAAGATCCTTCATGCCAATCGGCACACCCGCCATTTTGCCAAGCGGCTTGCCCGCAGCGCGGTCAGCATCGACAGCCTGTGCAGCCTCAATTGCCTTTTCGGGTGTTTCAAGGATGAAAGCGTTGAGGGCCTTTGCCGCCGACACACGTGCATTCAACGCCTCAGCGACTTCCACCGCCTTGAATGCACCATCGGCCACGCCATCCCGGATGGCGGCCACGCCAAGTCTTGAAAAATCAGTCATTATTCGATCACCTTAGGCACGCCAAAAAAGCTACCCTCCTTGGCTGGCGCATTGGCAAGCACCTTATCGCGCACGTCGCCATCTGTGACGACGTCGTCACGCAGGCGGAGCGTGTTGGAGATGACGGCCGTCATCGGCTCAACGCCGGTAACGTTGACCTCCCCCAATTGCTCCACCCAGGCAAGAATGCCATTGAGTTCGCCGACCATCTTGTCAGCCTCAGCATCGCTTATCGCGATACGCGAAAGCCGTGCGATTTTGTTCACGGTATCTTTATCTACAGACATATGCCAGCCGCTAGCATTGCGTCTGCTATGCTTCAACGGAAAAGCTTGGGGTAAAGACCTAATCTTTCAGCTCCCGTTCAATTTTCCGATGCTATTTCCGTCCGATCCGCTAAATCGGATCAAAATCTCAGGACATAAACTTGGCTCGTAAATTTTTATACATCGTCGCAGCGCTCATCGTTCTCGTTATTGCGGGCGGTTTCATTATCCGCATTTATGAAAGCGAACTGACAGAACTTGCCTTTGTCCCGACCGCCAAATTTGAAAAGCAGGCGGCGTTTGAACCCAGCAAATATGCGGGCAATGATATGTGGTTCGCCCGCCCCGGCAAAATTGGCAATCCAGCAGATTGGTTGCCTACTGGTGTGGCTAAGGCAGAGATACCCGGGTCTGCCGCTATATTTTTTGTGCATCCAACGACATATATTGGCAGGGATTATTGGAACGCGCCGCTTAATGACACACAATCTCAGGACCGTGCCCGGCTTTTCTTGCGAGGTCTTGCATCCCCTTTTTCGAGCGCTGGCGAAATGTGGGCGCCGCGCTACCGTCAGGCCGCAATTGGCGCGTTTCTGACGACAAAGCCAGAGGGCCAGCAGGCACTCGACGCCGCGTATCAGGACGTCTTGCTGGCTTTTGATGAATTTGTGGCAAAGGTCCAAAAAGACCGCCCGATCATATTGGCAGGCCATAGCCAAGGCGCGTTGCACCTAACGCATTTGTTAAAAGACCGCGTTGCAGGCAAGCCAATCGCAAAGCGGATTGTCGCGGCCTACGTTGTTGGTTGGCCAATATCGGTAACCGCTGATATGCCTAAAATGGGGCTACCTGCCTGCACGGGCCCCGATGACACTGGCTGCATCATGGCGTGGCAGAGCTTTGCCGAACCGGCCGAATATGACCGTATGGTTAAAGTCTACAACGCCACCAACGGCTTTACCGGGCAGCCGCGCAAGGACACAGCTATGTTATGCACCAATCCGTTAAATGGTGGTGCCGCCCCTGCTGCCTTGATGAAGGCAAATCTGGGCACATTGAAGCCGGACGATAAGATGATAACTGGCGCATTGATTGTGGGTGCGGTGCCTGCCCGCTGCGATGACAAAGGCTTTTTGCTAATTGGCGACCCGCCAGAGATTGGCCCCTATGTCCTGCCCGGCAACAATTATCATGTCTATGATTTTCCTCTGTTCTGGGCCAATGTCCGCGCTGATGCTGCATGGCGGCTGCGGAAACATCTGCAAAAATGATTTATGAATCGGTTTCCGACTTTCGCACTCAATTGCCTGAAGGTGGCGTGCTAATTGGGCTTGATGTCGGCAGCAAGACCATTGGCACCGCTTTTTGTGACGCTGGCTGGACCTTTGCCTCGCCTGCTGACTTGATCAAGCGCAGCAAGTTTACGAAGGACAAGTTTGAGCTACAGGCTGCGATTGCGACCCGTCCGACGCGTGGCATTGTCATTGGTTTGCCGCTCAACATGGATGGAAGTGAAAGCCCACGCAGCCAATCAAGCCGGGCATTTGCGCGCAACATTGAAGATCTCGGCCTGCCTATATTGCTGCGCGACGAACGCTGGTCAACGCAGGCCGTCGAACGTGATATGATCGCCGCTGACATGAGCCGCGCTAAACGCGCTGAGAAAATCGACAGCGGGGCGGCGGCGTTTATCCTGCAAGGCGCGATTGATGCTTTGACCCTTGGCTAGCGGGCAGCACAGCCGTCACCCTGCTCCTTTACCATGCCGCCGTCCCCCTGAACTTGTTTTAGGGACTTAGTTGCGCCGTCCAAAAGTAAGATGCTGCAACAAGTTCAGCGTGAAGGCTTTGGCAAGCATTGCACATCCCACAAAATGATTGAGTCTCACCCAAATCCCCATTAAGGGCATCGCTTTAATGACATGGACACAGCCCTTTGCCGCCGACAGCTTTCCAAGCGGGTCGGATGCCTTTCCGCACAAGCATTTGCTTGGTATCGCCGGTCTTCAGAAATGGGAAATTCTCTATATTCTGAAAGAGGCGCAGCAATGGGTGGTCTTGAACCGCTCTGGCGCCACAAAGCATAACGATAGGCTTTCGGGTCTAACGATCATCAATGCCTTTTTCGAAAATTCAACGCGTACATTATTGTCTTTCGAAATCGCTGGAAAGCGGCTTGGTGCTGACGTGGTCAACATGCATGCTGCGCAATCGAGCGTGAAAAAGGGCGAGACGCTTATTGATACCGCAATGACCCTAAACGCCATGCGCGCTGATGCCATTGTGATTCGCCATGGCAGTTCGGGCGCAGTCCAATTGATTTCGAGCAAGGTCGACTGCCCAGTCCTGAACGCTGGAGACGGCAGCCACGAACACCCTACACAGGCTTTGCTCGACGCGCTGACCATCATGCGCCGCAAAGGCAAAATAGAGGGTCAAACCGTAGTGATTTGCGGTGATGTCCTGCACAGCCGCGTTGCGCGGTCGAACCTGTTTTGCCTCAAATCGCTCGGGGCAGAAGTCCGCGTCGTTACGCCTCCGGCCCTGATGCCCAGCGGCATAGAGGCCTTTGGCGCTATTCCATTCAGCAATTTCGATGCGTCGCTCAACGGGGCCGACGTGATCATGATGCTGCGCCTTCAAAGCGAGCGCATGCAGGGCGATTTCATTCCTTCGCCTCGTGAATATTTCCATCTTTATGGCCTCGACGAACGGCGGCTTGCATTGGCCAAGCCTGACGCACTGGTGATGCACCCCGGCCCCATGAACCGAGGCGTTGAAATCGCAAGCAGCGTAGCAGACCATGTCGAACGCTCCGCCATTATCGAACAGGTTGAAATGGGTGTCGCGGTGCGCATGGCCTGCCTTGATATATTGACCCGCAAAGCGCGCGGTCAGGAGGGCTGGGCATGACCGGCGTCAACATCATTCACGGCCATGTCATATTGCCCGGCGCAGACAAGGCTGAACCGCTGCACCTGCATATTGAAGACGGCAAAATTGCATCAGTTGGCAAGGCTGCACCCATTGCGGATCACGTCGATGCAAGCGGGCTCATCGTTGCGCCCGGCATTATCGATTTTGGCGTGTTCAAAACGGACAAGCCAGCCTTCCGCTTTGGTGGGATTACCCGCGCGGCGTTGATGCCCGACCAGTTGCCAGTACATGACGATCCTGCCACCGTGCGCTTCGCTGCGTTGAAGGGTAAGCCTGATTTGTGGGTGCATCCCCTCGCCGCTGCGACCCAGGGGCTTGATGGGCTTCGGATGGCGGAAATCGCGCTGATGAAAGAAGCGGGCGCAATCGGCGTTGCCACTGGCCGCAAATGGATATCCGACAGCGGCGTGATGCTGCGGATCATGCAATATTGTGCCGCGCTTAACCTTCCCGTCATTCTGCATTGCGAAGATTCAGGTGTAGCTGGTCATGCCGTGGCGACTGCGGGCGAGACGGCCACTTTGCTTGGCATATCAAGCGCACCAATCGTCGCTGAAACGCTTGCCATCGCGCGCGACCTTATGCTGGCTGAAGAAAGCGGCGCGCATGTGCATTTTCGGCAAGTCACCACCGCACGCGGGCTTGATCTGATCCGCGGCGCAAAGGCAAAGGGGCTGCACGTTACGTGTGGCATTACGCCTGCACATCTGTTTTTATCAGACAACGCCATTTCCGATTTCCGCACCTTTGCGCGCCTTTCGCCGCCCTTACGTCAGGAAAGCGACCGACTGGCTTGCATCGCAGCGATTGCCGATGGCACCATTGACGTCATCGCATCCGGACATGACCCGCGTGGTCCAGAGGACAAGCGGCTGCCTTTTTCCGAAAGCGCGCCTGGCATGGCGGGCGCAGAAACGTTGCTGGCACTGTCGCTCAACCTCGTGCGCGCCAATGTCATCTCGACCGGCCGAATGTTTGAACTCCTTGCGTCTAACCCCGCAAAGATATTGGGATTGAACGCAGGCCATATTGCAGAAGGGCAAGAGGCCGATCTGATCCTAATTAATCCAGACGCCCCATGGCAAGTCGACGGTGACCGTATGGCTGCATTAGCCGGAAATACTCCGTTTGACCGCTTGCCCGTTCAAGGGCGCGTTCGCCATATGCTAAAGGGCGGCAAGGTTGTCTAGACCCGCCACCACAACAAAAGGCAAAACAGGGCGCCGCGGGTAATGGTCGATAGCCTCAAACGGGCTCAAGCCCCGCATCAGTGACCCTACGATAAAAGCAACTGCGTGTACCGGTGTGGCACGTCGGACCTTCCGGCCGGGCGACTATCCAGATTGCGTCTTGATCGCAGTCGATGCGCATATCAACGATGTGCAGGACATTCCCGCTACTTTCGCCCTTTTGCCAAAGCCGCTGGCGGCTGCGGGAAAAGAACACAGTTGTGCGGGTTTCCATGCTCTTCGCAAGCGCCTCTGCATTCATGTGCCCCACCATTAACACCGCTCCATCGGCTTCGTCCGTAATCACTGCGGTCACCAAACCGTTGGCATCATATTTGGGGTTTAGCGTCAATCCGCTTTCTCTTTCGTCGGTCATTGCGCATGCCTAACCTATGCACAAAAGCCCTGCCAACATTTTCTTTGTTACAACCGTGCGACAAGGGGAGACATAAGGCACCGTCATGCCTATAGGCGACCCAGCGAAGAGCAGCGGGATTCGAAATATGCTGACCACCGACCCTTTTGATGACGACAAACTTCGTGAGGAGTGCGGGATTTTTGGTGTCTATGACACTGAAGGCGCCTCTGCCATGGTGGCGCTGGGGCTCCATGCGCTCCAACATCGCGGCCAAGAGGCTGCGGGCATCACTAGTTATGATGATCATGATTTCCATACGCACCGTGCAATGGGCCATGTTGCGGGCAATTTTGACCGCGAGGAAATTATGGGCGGTCTCGCTGGGCGATGCGCGATTGGCCATGTCCGCTATTCGACCACTGGCGAGACATCACTGCGCAATGTCCAGCCCTTATATGCTGACCTTGCCACTGGCGGCTTTGCTATCGCGCACAACGGTAATATTTCAAACGCCATGACGGTGCGCCGCGACCTTGTGCGTCGCGGATCGATTTTTCAGTCCACATCCGACACCGAAGTCATCATCCATCTGGTAGCCACCTCTGGCTACCGGACGTTGCTTGATCGGCTCATTGACGCGTTGAAGCGCGTTGAGGGCGCGTATTCCCTCCTTTGCTTGACCACTGAGGGTATGATTGCCTGCCGCGACCCACTGGGCATTCGTCCTTTGGTGATGGGCAAACTTGGCGATACCATCATCTTTGCTTCAGAAACCGTGGCGCTCGATATCGTCGGTGCGGAATATATCAGGTCTGTTGAACCCGGCGAATTGGTAGTTGTGCGCGGGACTGAAATCCAGTCGCACAAGCCTTTCATTCCCGTATCGCAACGCCCATGCATTTTTGAGCATGTCTATTTTTCACGACCCGATTCCATCGTTGAAGGCATCAGCGTCTATTCGGTCCGCAAGGCCATTGGCGCTGAATTGGCGCGCGAAAATGGCGTTGATGTCGATTATGTCATCCCAGTACCTGACAGCGGTACGCCTGCTGCTATCGGTTATGCAGAGGCTGCCAAAATCCCGTTCGAGCTTGGGATCATCCGATCACATTATGTCGGACGCACCTTCATTCAGCCAGGCGACGGCGTGCGCCATTTAGGCGTAAAGCTAAAGCATAACGCCAACCGCAATCTCGTTGCGGGCAAACGCATTGTCCTAATCGACGATTCCATCGTACGCGGCACAACATCGCTTAAGATCGTGCAGATGATGCGCGAGGCTGGAGCCGCCGAGGTGCATATGCGCATCGCTAGCCCGCCGACGATGAACAGCTGCTTTTACGGCGTCGACACACCCGAACGTTCCAAGCTGCTCGCCAGCCGGATGGATGTAGAAGAAATGCGGCAGTTTATTCAGGCTGACAGCCTCGCCTTCTTGTCCATCGACGGGCTGTACAGGGCGCTTGGCGAAGATTCGCGCCATCCAGACAAGCCGCAATATTGCGACGCGTGCTTCACAGGCGATTATCCTACCACCCTTTCCGACCATGAAGAGCATGAGGCGAGCGACCTAATGATGCTTGGCGACCGGAAGCCGGCTTAGGCGATGACGAAGATATTTGAAGGCAAGGTTGCGCTGGTCACCGGCGCAAGTCGCGGAATAGGCGCGGCAACGGCAACGGCACTGGCAGCGCAAGGTGCCCATGTCATCCTGACCGCTCGCACAGCCAAAGATCTTGAAGCTGTCGAAGACGCGATTTTTGAGGCTGGCGGTAGCGCCACCATTGCGCCGCTCGATTTAACTGACGGCGACAGCATCGCTCGGCTTTCCGCCGCAGTGACCCAGCGATGGGGCAAACTTGATATCCTTATTCTCAATGCCGCGATGCTTGGCACGCTTAGCCCAGTGTCCGCGATAGACGGCGCGGAGTTCGCGCGCCTGTTCACGTTGAACGTCTCTGCACAGCAAGTCATGATCGCCTCGTTCGACGCCTTATTGCGCAAAAGCGAGGCTGGCCGCTTGATCGCGCTGACCTCGTCCGTAGGCGCAACTCCGCGCGCATTCTGGGGCGCGTATGGCGCATCAAAGGCAGCGTTGGAAAATCTGGTCGATAGCTATGGCGAAGAGGTCAAGAACCTGTCGCAAGTTCGCACTGCAGTCGTTGACCCAAGCCGCACGCGCACAGCAATGCGCGCGAAGGCCTATCCCGGGGAAGACCCAGCGACGGTCAAGGAACCAACCGTTGTTGCCGATGCGATATTAAATATGCTGCCAACCATGTTCGCGAGTGGGCATCGGTTGGTGTTAGAAGGTTAGTCAAAAGTCTCGTCACTCTGCGCGCATATCGCCGTCACTTTATACTCCCCTGACTGTCACCCTGCCTCCCTTAGCCCTTCACCACCTCATGCGCCTTTAACGCACGCTCACGCGCAGCTTTATGGCCAATGATCTTGAGCGGATAGTTTTTCGGACGCGCGCCATATTCATCCGGATCGTGAATATAAGGCGCCTGCAGATCCGCCAGTTCGGGCACCCATTCGCGGATATAGCGCGCGGCATCGAATTTCTCCGACTGCGACAGCGGCGCCATAATCCGCACGAACATGTTGCTGTCGACACCAGTCCCCGCGGTCCACTGCCAATTGACGCTGTTGCTGCCATAATCTGCGTCGACAAGCGTATCCCAAAACCATTTCTCGCCTTCGCGCCAGTCAATCAAGAGATGCTTGACCAAGAACGACGCAGCAATCATCCGCACCCGATTGTGCATCCACCCAGTCGCCCATAATTGTCGCATTCCAGCATCAACAATGGGATAGCCCGTCCGCCCTTTGGTCCACGCAACAAAATCTGCCTTCACCGCCGGATCGGATACGTCTCGCCACGGTAATCTATCAAACGCATCCCGCGCGTTCTTGGCGCCATATTCGGGCATTTGAACGATGACATTCTGCGCATAGTCCCGCCAAACTAATTCCTTTAGAAAAACATCAACGGATCCACCTGCATGCATCGTTGCATGCCAGCATGCGGCGGGTGAAATCTCGCCAAAGTGCAGATGTGCAGACAAGAACGATGAACCTTCCACCGATGGCAGGTTCCGTTTCTCGTCGTAAAGCCCTGCCTTAGCGACAAAATCCTCAAGACGCTTTTGGGCCCCCGCCTCGCCGGGCGTCCACATGTTGATCATGCCGCCCGACCAATCAGGCGTAGTGGGCAGCAAGGTCCATTCGCCGATATTCTCGCTTGCTGGCCAATTCTCAGGCACAGCGATATGCGTGGGCAGTGCCAACGGCGCAGGCGGTGGCATATGCTGCCACAAGGCCCGCATGAACGGCGTGTAGATTTTATACTGTCCGCCGCTGCCCGTGGAAACGCTGCCTGCGGGAAGCAGATAATTGCCGTCATGGCATATGAACTCACAACCTTGGCGCAAGCCATTGGCAACAGCCTTCTCCGCATTGCGCCACCATGGTTCATAATGGCGCATGCAGTGAATGGCTGATGCACCGGTTTCCTCGGCCAACGCGAATAAAACCTCGTCCGATTTACCGGCTCGTAGGATCAACCGCGAACCCAGCGCCTGCAAATCGGCATCAAGCGCGGTCAGACTGTGGTGCAACCACCAGCGCGAGGCCGCACCCATCTTGCGATGTTTTGGCGTATCGTCATCGAGAATATAGATTGGAATGACTGGCGCGCCGCTCGCCACTGCCGCTGCCAATGCTGGCTGGTCGGCAAGGCGCAAGTCACGGCGGAACCAGAGGATGACTGGGGCGTTCATTTGCTTTCGTCTCCGATGGGGAAGTAGGCACTAAATCGGTCGCCGACCAAAGGATCGGTAAAACGCTGATCGGATATCTTCAACGTCCGCTTATTGCCTGCATCCACTATCTGCGCGACGGGCATGCGTGACCAAAACAGCAAGGGCAACCCTCTGGTGACGTTAGCCTCGAACGCATTTTTATCCGCAACGCCCATATAATGCGCGCGCATGGAATTATCGATTCTTACGTCATCGAACACTGTATAGCTACCTTGCCCGTAATGGCGGTTGTTGCGCCACAGCATCTCGCGCTTCCAGAATTGCACTGGTACCGGATTGGCAACCACCAAAGTGGGTGCCACGTTAAACGTTTTCTGCACAGCCTCGGCCGTCAATTGCTCAGCGCGGCCGGTGATAAGGCCATTGGCTAAAATATAAGCACAGATGGCTGCGAAGCTTATGAGAGCAGGCGTGCGCCAATGTGCTTTGCCGGTGTGCTCACGGCGCCGCGAAACCCAAACACCAGTAATCAGTGCAGCCCACAACCAGATGTCGATAATGAACAAGGTGTCGCCATAGAACCACTGGCTTGAAAATGGCTCAAGCAAACGGATGCCATAGCTGTTGAACCAATCGAACATCGGATGGCTCAAGCAGCCGATATAGGCGAGAGCCAGCAACCAGCCTTTATGCACTGGCAATCGCTTTTCCGGCCGCTTTCCTTGCTTTGTCTGCCAACGATCGAACGCAAGCATAGCGCCCCAGAGCAGCAGCGGCAGGACAAGCATAGCAATAGGCCCATGCGTAAGTCCGCGTCGAAGCGCCAGATGCTGTTGCCCGCCAAGCAGCGTCGTTATCGCATCAATGTCTGGAATATTGGCCGCAATAATCAGCGTTGGCATCGCAACGCCAGTTTTCCGCTTCAAGCCCATTTGGCCGAGCAATGCGCCAACGAGGCTGTGTGTAAGATTATCCATTTACTTGTGCTGACGGAAACACCGTGAAATGGCAATACGGCGCTATCAATATCAGAGATTTTGTTCACGTAAGGGCTCGGAGCGCGAAGTGGCTATGACGTCAGCCTACATGTTAATAAAATTTTTTGGGTTTCAATGTGCTGGACCTGCCCCGCGCACCGCCCTATCGCAAGGACAACAAGGAGATTGAGATGACTATAACCGCCCCCTTCGTCCGCCCTGATGTGGCCTTATTCCTTCAGTTTTTGAACGCAGTTCCTGGCCCTAAATTCTGGGAAGTCTCTGCCGATGAGGCGCGTGCGATGACAACGGCCATGCGCGACGTTGCCGACGCGCCAGTGGGCGAACTAGCGGTCATCCGCGACATTGAAATCCCCGGCCCCACAGGCAATATCCCCGCCCGCGTTTACGATAGCCGCAGCGACCGCGGCGCCGGGCCAGTCATGGTGTTCTACCATGGCGGTGGCTTCGTGATCGGCAGTCTTTATACCTACGAGCCCTATTGCGCGGAAGTCGCGCGCTTATTGGACCTGCCAGTTATCTCCATAGACTACAGGTTATCGCCAGAATATCCATTCCCCGCCCCGGCAGAAGATTGTGAAGCCGCGACGCGCTGGATTGCGAGCAGCCCGACAGAACTCGGACTAGAGGTCACTGGCCTCATCACATCGGGCGACAGTGCCGGCGGCAACTTGACCATCGTCACCACTATGGCGCTGCGCGATAAGCCTGCTGCCGTTCCCGTGCTGGTACAATTTCCCATCTATCCCGTTGTCACGCTTGATGCCGATTGGCCAAGCATACGCGAATTTGCCAATGGCTTTTTGCTTACGGAGGGAGCTATGGTGTATTTTGGCGAAGGCCATGCGGCATCGCCGGGTGACTATCGTTCCGAGCCGCTGAATTTTCCGCAAGAAGGCATGCCGCCAAGCCTTGTGACGACCGCCAGCCTTGACCCATTGCGGGATCAGGGCCTTGCTTATGTCGAAAAGCTAAAACAGGCCGGCGTTCATGTTCAGCACATTAGTGCCGATGGCAATATTCATGGCCATATCAACATTCGCCAAGCCATTCCGTCGGTTCAAACTGACGTTGAAGGCTATATCAGGGCTTTGAAAATCATGCTCGCTGAAGTAACGCTCGCCGCATGACCACTACATTTGAAGAAATGCCTTACCGCCCTTGCGCGGGTATCATGCTCGCCAATATGCAAGGCAAGATATTTGTTGGCCAACGCTTGGACCGGCCCGAAGGCGCGGACGCCTGGCAAATGCCGCAGGGCGGTATTGATGACGGCGAAGATGCAGAGACCGCCGCATTACGGGAATTATTTGAAGAAACTGGGGTCCGCGCTGATTTGGTCGACGTGCTGGCCCGCAGCCGCGATGAGCATTTCTATGATTTGCCTGACGATATGATCGGGCGGATCTGGAAGGGTAAATATCGCGGTCAACGGCAAAACTGGTTTTTGATGCGGTTCAAAGGCACCGATGCGGATATCAACATTGAAACCGAGCATCGGGAATTCAGCAGTTGGCAGTGGGTGGATGCGCCGATGTTGCCGCAACTCATAGTGCCGTTCAAAAAGCGGCTGTACGAAAATATTCTCGCGGAATTTGCCGACCTAATTTAGGCAGTACTCAGGGCAAAATTAGTTCGCCTTTGGCTCCAGCGGAGCACCCAAAGTCGCTTTGAGATCAACGGCACCGGCCTGCGCTTGCTGTTTCTGGGACGCAGCATCAATCGCCAATGAAAGCTGTGTTGGGGCGTTACAATTGGCGCGGCACAGCGTTCGCAACCGTGCAATGTTCTTACGCGCGATTTCCAATGCACCCTTGGAGATAAAAATATCAGCCTGTTCTGCCAAGGCAATCTGATCATTCGGTTCAAGTTCAAGCGCTTCTTTGTAGAAGCCGACCGCCTTACCCTCCAACCCTTGGGTCTTTACGGCACGTGCCATTGCAACATAGGCAGCACCATTGCGCGGGTCGACCGCAAGCGCGGACTCGTACCAGCCAATCGCAATATCGAGGCGGCCAGCGCTGGCTTCCTGATCGCCCGTTTTCAATAACGCAATTGAGCGGGCGTCAACGTCCGCCCGCCCGCCAATGCTCGCACTCGACATAATTGCAAAGGTAAGCGAAAGGGCAATGGCTGCAGGCGAAAAGCGCATAAAAAATATCCAAATTCGTTCGAAAATCGACGCTATCACAGCTTTTGAAGCCTCGCGAAGAAAAATCCGTCACTGCCATCATGCATAGGTGTCAGCAATACGCCGTCGCCATCCGCGCGGCCCATTGAAACGCCGGTGTCAGAAGCGCGCCAGCCCTTATGCGATTTCAAAAATGCCGCCACTTGGCCTTTGCCCTCATTTTCAATCAACGAGCACACCGCATATACCAAATGCCCGCTACGCGCGACCATTTCCGAACCGATGTCCAGAAGCTTGGCCTGTTCATCAATTACGCGCTTCAAACGGGCGGCGTCTAGGCGCCAGCGCGTTTCGGGGTTGCGCCGCCACGTTCCGCTGCCCGAGCATGGGGCGTCGATGAGAACGAGGTCACAGCCACCCGCAAGATCGGACAGCATATCCTTTTCCTTATTCGGGTTCAGCAGCCGTGTTTCGACGTTCGTTGCCCCTGCCCGGGCCGCACGCGGCTTAAGCTGGTCCAAACGGTTGCGGTTTGTGTCTGTGGCAATCAAGCGGCCTGAGTTGCGCATAGCCGCAGCCAAGGCCAGCGTCTTGCCGCCAGCGCCAGCGCATAGGTCAAGCACGATGCCAAGCCCCTTCGCCTGACACGCCTCAGCGATCAACTGACTGCCTAAATCCTGAATTTCGACATGACCACTTTCGACAGCAGGATGGTTGTCAATCGCTGTACCGCCGGGCAGACGCAGCGCAAATTCCAGAGCAGGCAAAACCTCCGCCTCGGGCAGCACGGCGGCAACTTCCTCGCGGCGGGCCTTTAGCGCGTTCACGCGCAGATCCATCGGTGCGCGGTCAAGCAAGGACGCTTGTTCGGCCTCGTCAATATGCGGGGAAAACAACGGCTTTAGCCATTTCGGCAAAGCGCCACCTGTT
>NZ_JARXAI010000071.1 GCF_029865925.1 Sphingorhabdus sp. | reverse complement strand
GTCGCCGCACTTGATATTCGTTTTCTTTGTACCCACCCTCCCGATCTCATCTCCTGTCTTGCGACGGGCTGCCTATCGAATTGGCGATCCTGCATTCCCTCTTTTCCGCGCCGCTTTCCCGTTTCCGGTCCAACTTTGCATCAAAGCGTTTCTGCCTGATGAGCTGAAGGTGTCATGCTTTTCGAGTCGCGCAAAGCCGAATTTTGCCAGTTATCCACAGGCAGTGCAGTTCGCGGTGGACAAAATAGGGGACAAGATTTCGGTCCAAAAAGATACGGCCCCCACGCAGTGCATGGAGGCCGTAAAAAATTGTCCGGGGCGAGGGAGAGAGGGGGGGGGTGCCGACCGTTCAATTTTGTTCGGCAATTGCTTGCCGTTGCAACCCAAATACGAGCGCGTCGGTTATGCTGCAATTGCGAAAAGAACGGGGTGGATTGCATAACTTGCAACTCATCCCATCATGTCTTTGAAAGTAAATATTTTAAGGCGCGATACCATTGCCTGGCAGCGATGCATTTACGATGCCGCCGTCGCAGGCGATCGTTTCACCAACGATATAGTCTCCTGCGCGTGCGGCAAGGAAGATTGCAAGACCAGCCATGTCCTCAGGCGAACCGATTCGAGGAAACGGAATGTTCTTGCCCACGGCGTCCGCATGGTCGCGGGCATCCTTGTTCATGTCCGACTGGAATGCACCTGGCGCAATACCCGACACCAATATGTTATCCTTGACCAGCTCTGCCGCAAGACGGCGCGTCAAATGGATGACGGCGGCTTTCGATGCCTGATAGCTGTATGTTTGCCACGGGTTGATGCGTAGGCCATCGATCGATGCTATGTTGATCACCTTGCCGGGACGGTCAAAGCTTGCCCCGGCTTTTAACTGCGGGTGCAGCGCCTGCGTCAGGAAGAACAAGGATTTGACGTTCAGGTCCATGACCCGGTCCCAACCGCTTTCGGGAAACTGACCGAACTCTGCGCCCCAAGCAGCGCCAGCATTGTTGACGAGAATGTCGACTTTTTCTTCACGCGCCGCGATTTGTTCGGCAAGCGAAAGGCAGCCGTCAACGGTCGACAGGTCGCATGGCAGGCCAATCACTTGACTGCCAAATTCGGCAACGGTTTCCTCAATCTGGTCGACCTTACGCGCGCTGATATACACGCGCGCTGCGCCTGCCTTCAGATAACCCTCAACAATCATCTTGCCGATGCCGCGCGAGCCGCCCGTGACAACAGCAACGCGGCCATTGAGGTTGAATAAGCTTTGAATGTCCATTTGAGGCGTCCTTTTAATAACCGTTCATCGTCGCCACGCGGTCTGCGTGATAATAAGCATCGCCGAAAAATTCGTTCAGACCGCGATCGCGCTTCATATACAAGCCGATGTCATATTCGTCGGTCATACCAATGCCGCCATGCATTTGCAGGCCTTCACGGACCGCAAGGTTGCAGGCAAGGCCCGCTTTCGCCTTTGCCGCCGCAACATACAACTCGGCCTTGGCATGGCCTTCGTCCATCAATGATTGTGCCTTGAGCACGATCGAACGTGCGCCTTCCATTTCGCCGTACAGATGCGCGGCACGATGTTGGAGCGCCTGAAACTCACCAATGACTCGGTCGAATTGCTTACGGGTTTTGAGATAATCGAACGTCAAGTCCATAGCGCCCGTGCCAACGCCCACCATTTCGGCGGCGGCCCCCACACGTCCTGCGTCAAGCATTTTGGAAAGCACGCTCCAGCCGCCATCGACTTCGCCAATGATGGCATCGGCGTCGACCTGAACGCCGTCCAGTTTCACATGTGCGGCGACAGCCGAATCGACCAAGCGGGTGGCCTCCATCGACAAGCCAGCAGCATCCTTATCGACAGCGAACAGCGTCAGCCCATCGGTCTCGCCAGCCGCACCCGCAGTCCGCGCCGCGACAATCAGCATGTCCGATGATGCGCCCTGCACGACAAATTGCTTTTGCCCTGTCAGCTTAAAGCCATTGCCGCTGCGTGTCGCAACGCAGGCGATTTTTTCGGGCCGGTGTTTGACGCCTTCTTCAATAGCGATGCCAATAACGGTTTCACCAGCCAATATGCCGGGGAACCAGCGATCACGCATCGCCTTGTCGGCCAACTTCAACGCCTCAACCGCCGCGACTGACGTAGTCAAAAAAGGCGATGGCGACAGATTACGGCCGATTTCTTCTAGGACGATTCCCGCCTCAATCTGGCCCATGCCCATGCCGCCATCGGCTTCGGGAATGAGGATGCCGGTAAAGCCCATTTCGGCAAATTGCTTCCACAGGCCGTGGCTAAAGCCATCCTTGCAGCCCATATCGCGAAATTTGCGAAAATGGGTGACGGGGGCTTCGCTCGCCATAAAATCCCGCGCGCTGTCGCGCAGCATGTTCTGGTCGTCGTTTAAGGTCATTGCCATGATTAGGCACCTGGCATTTCGAGAATACGTTTCGACACAACGTTGAGCATCACTTCGCTGGTGCCGCCCTCGATTGAGTTGGCTTTGGTGCGCAACCAATTGCGTGCCTTGGACCCGCCATTGGCACGTTCGCTTTCCCACTCAAGCGCCTGAGAACCGCCAATCGACATGACCAGTTCATTGCGTTTCTTGTTCAATTCGGTCCCGACATATTTCATCAGGTTCGAATACGCCGGATGCGCCTTGCCGGTTTTCCATTCGTCCATGAAGCGTTCGCCATGGGCGCGGAAGGTGAGGTTATCGACATCAAACAGTGCCATTTGGGCGCGCAGCACTGGCTCTTCAGACAGGACGGCTTTCATCGCTGCGCCAATGGAGGTCACGCCGCCATCGCCGCCCATGCCCGAAATCATTTCGCGTTCATGGCCGAGCAGATATTTCGCAACGTCCCAGCCGCGATTGATTTCGCCGACCAGCTGATCCTTGGGCACGACGACATTGTCGAAGAAGGTTTCGCAGAAGGGCGAATTGCCAGAGATTAGCTTGATTGGCTTGGTTGAAACACCGGCTGTTTCCATGTCGAACAGCAAGAAGCTGATGCCGTGATATTTATTAGCCTTATCCGTGCGGACGAGGCAGAAAATCCAATCGGCCTTATCTGCATAAGAGGTCCAGATTTTCTGGCCGTTAACGACCCAATGGTCCCCCTTATCTTCGCCAAAGGTCTGCATCGACACAAGGTCGCTGCCGGAACCCGGTTCGGAATAGCCCTGACACCAGCGGATTTCGCCGCGGGCGATTTGGCCCATATAATGTACTTTTTGTTCTTCAGTGCCGAACTTGAGCAACGCAGGGCCAAGCATCCAGATGCCAAAACTGTTGAGCGGCGAGCGGCAGCCAAGCTTTGCCATTTCCTGACGCAGGATTTTTGTTTCCTGCGGGGACAGGCCAGCGCCACCATAAGCCTTTGGCCAATCCGGCACGGTGTAGCCCTTGGCAACGCAAGCTTCGAGCCACAATTTTTGCGCTTCGGATTGGAAAACGAAATTGCGTCCGCCCCAGCAAACATCGTCGTCACCCTTTGCAGGTGTGCGCATTTCGACGGGGCAGTTCTCTTCTAGCCAGGCGCGCGCCTCGGCGCGGAATGTTTCAAGGTCGGACATGACGCTCTCCTGTTAATTGCGTGATGAATTTTTGGGCTGTCACGCAAGGAAACGCAAGCCTTTATCGGTGAGCGATGCATGCCGTAACGTCATTTGCATCGCGATTGACAGGATGGGCAGTATGCCTAGCATAAGCGCGGGACACAGGAGAGAAACATCGTGCGATTCGCCGGAAAACAAGCCTTTTCACGTTATATGTATTAACCCCTGATGGCACCCGCAGTTGCACTGCCGCGTTCTTTAAAGGTCATGCACGGCCTTGGCTCTGTTGCCTATGGCGTCAAGGACAACGGATTTTCGGTCTTCCTGCTGATTTTCTATAATCAGGTGCTCGGCATTGACGCGGGCGTCGTTGGCACTGTCATCATGGCCGCGCTGATTTTTGATGCCTTTGCGGACCCGATTATCGGCGAACTTTCCGATCGCACGCAAAGCAAATGGGGCAGGCGCCTGCCGTGGCTGTACGCCGCAGCAATTCCGCTTGGTATCATCTGGCTGCTGCTGTGGCACCCGCCCGAAATGGGGCAAACGGGAACAATCATCTGGCTGTTCTGCACGGCCGTATTGGCGCGCTCATTGGTTGCGATGTGCGAGGTTCCGTCCATCGCGCTCGTCCCGGAACTGACTGCTGATTATGATGAACGGACGCGGTTGATGCGCTATCGCTTCCTTTTCGGCTGGGCTGGCGGGCTGCTGATGCTTATCTTTGCGTATGGCATTTTCTTCACGGGCGAAAAGGGTGTGAGCGACCCTGTAGGTTATGATGCATATTCGGTTTGGGGTGCGTTGATGATGACGGGCGCGGTATTGATCTCCGCGCTTGGGCAGCATCGGCATGTTGCCAAGCAATCGCCCCCTGCCCCGCGCGGTGTTGGCCTTGGCCACGCCTTTGCCGAGGCGAAGGTGACGCTCTCCAACCGGGCGTTTCTGTGGCTGGTGTCTGCCGCTGTATTCGGGCTGATCAATCAGGGGCTGACATTTGCGCTCACCAATTACCAACTCGGCTTTCTGTGGCAGCTTAAGCAAATGGAGATGCTCTATTATGCGCTTATCTTGTTTGCGACTGTCATCGTGGCATTCATCATCGTTCCGCCCCTGTCGGCGCGTTTGGGTAAGAAGAATGCAGCTATATTGCTGGCGCTGATATCCATGACCTTCACGGCGGGCTTATACGGCAGCTGGCTTTTGGACCTTGTGCCCGGCGCGCCAAATGACCCTTCGATCCTGTTCATGTTCGCTCTGGTGGCCATGACCAACAGCGCGGCAGTCGGCATGATGATGTTGACATCATCCATGATGGCCGATGTGGTTGAGGCGTCGCAGCAGGAAACCGGCAGGCGTTCCGAAGGTTTATTTTTCGCCGGCTATTTCTTCATGCAGAAATGCGCCGTTGGGATTGGCACATTCGCAGCTGGCATGATTCTGACTTTTGCAGATTTTCCGCAAAATGCGGTGCCCGGGCGCGTGGATGTTGCCGTGCTCGACGGGCTTGCGCTATATTATATGGGCACGGTGCTGGTTCTTGGAATTATCGGCGTTCTTGTCCTGAGGCATTTCCCTATTTCGCGTGAAAGTCATAATGAACGTTTGCGCGTCTTGAACACAGCGGCAGAGTCTGCCAGTTAACCGATCAATTAAAAATGAAAGAGGAATGAGCCATGGATTTCGATCTCACCGACAAGCAAACTTACTGGCGGGACCGTATCCGCGATCATAACGAACGCTTCTTGCGTCCACGCATTGCCGATTATTATGCCGAGCAGGCTGTTGGCGACCGTTGGAAAGTGCTTCAGGTTGTCGAAGAGGAAAAGGCACGGGCCAAGGCCGCTGGCCTTTGGAACCTGTTCATGCCGCCAACGTCAGGCCGTGTGCACGTCGATGACAGCATCCATTTTGAGGGCCCAGGCCTCAACAATATGGAATATGCCCTCTGCGCCGAAGAAATGGGCCGCATCGGTTTTGCATCGGAAGTGTATAACTGCTCCGCGCCAGACACCGGCAATATGGAAGTGTTCCTGCGTTACGGAACCGCCGCGCATAAAGAAAAATGGATGATCCCGTTGATGAACGGCGAAATCCGTTCGGCGTTTTTGATGACTGAGCCAGCCGTTGCTTCGTCCGATGCGACCAACATTGAAACCTCCATCCGCCGTGAAGGCGACGAATATGTGCTGAATGGCGTTAAATGGTGGTCATCAGGTGCAGGCGACCCGCGCTGCAAAATCGCGATTGTCATGGGCAAGACCGATTTCGAAGCAAAGCGTCATGCGCAGCAATCGATGGTGCTGATGGAGCTTGATGCCCCCGGCGTAAACATTCTGCGGCATTTACCCGTGTTCGGGTATGACGACGCGCCGCATGGGCATATGGAAATCGAATTGAAGGATGTCCGCATTCCGGCGTCAAACATATTGCTGGGCGAAGGTCGCGGTTTCGAGATCGCGCAAGGGCGCCTTGGACCAGGCCGCATCCACCATTGCATGCGCACAATCGGTGTCGCCGAAGAGGCGCTGGAGAAAATGTGCAAGCGGCTGCAAACCCGCGTTGCTTTTGGCAAGACCGTTGCCGAACAGAGCGTATGGGAAGAACGCATTGCACGGGCCCGTATCGACATTGAAATGACTCGCCTGCTCTGCCTGAAGGCAGCGGACATGATGGACAAGGTCGGCAACAAGGCTGCAGCAGCAGAAATCGCGATGATCAAAGTGCAGGCCCCGAATATGGCGCTGAGCATCATCGACAATGCGATTCAAGCGCATGGCGGCGGCGGTGTGTCCGACGATTTCGGCCTTGCATCGGCATGGGCGCATCAGCGCACATTGCGTTTGGCCGATGGTCCAGACGAAGTACATGCCCGCGCCATTGCCCGTATGGAGCTTGGCAAGCATGGTAGCCGCAGCAAAGACGGACTGTCCAGCGGCGACATGGGGGCAACACGGTGAAGGCTGCTGTCCTGATCGAAGCGGGTAAACCGCTTCAGATTGAGCAGATCAACATCGCCAATCCTGGGCCGCATGAGGTGCTTATCCGCACCGCGGCCTGTGGGCTGTGCCATAGCGACCTACACTTTATCGAAGGTACCTATCCGCATCCCTTACCCGCTATACCGGGACATGAGGCCGCGGGCATTGTTGAGGCTGTGGGCAGCGAAGTGCGCACGGTTAAGGTCGGCGACGCTGTTGTCACCTGCCTGAGCGCGTTTTGCGGCCATTGCGAATATTGCGTCACTGG
>NZ_JARXAI010000007.1 GCF_029865925.1 Sphingorhabdus sp. | reverse complement strand
CGCGCATTCACTGCGAACCGCGCAATTGGACCGTGACCGGCGCCGATGGCAAGAAAAAGGATATGATCGGCTGCTCCTTCTGGGATCTGGATGGATATTTCTTTGAAGTTAACGAAGTAGTGAAAATCCACGATTGATGACTGATCTCTCTGCCTTTGATCGCCTTGCCGATACATTAAAAATTGACGATAATGCAAATTACCAGTGGCGCATCGCTCGTCGCCCCGAAGGCAATGTGCAGCCTGAGGATTTTGAATGGGCCGTAAGCGAAATCCCTGAGCCCGGTGAAGGCGAGGTGCTCCTGAAAACCCATTATCTGGGGCTGGCCCCCCTGATGCGGATGTACATGGCTGGATTGGACCCATCGGGAGAAGGCGTGCGGCCAATTGGCGGCCTGATCCCCGGGCGCGGCGTCTCGCAAGTGATCGTGTCGCGACACCCCGATTGGCATGAAGGTGAGATGGTGCAGGGGCAGATGGGCTGGCAAACCTATAAAGTCAGCGCGATGACGGCTCAGGAGAAAATGATCCGGATGCCGAACAACGGCCTGCCGGCTGCTCTAGGCGCGGGTGTTCTGGGGATGACGGGCCTGAGCGCCCATGCAGGATTTTTTGCCTGCGGCGATCCAAAGCCTGGTGCTCTAATGGTCCTTTCGGGCGCTGCAGGCGGCGTCGGTTCGATGGTCAGCCAAATAGCAACCAATGTCGTTGGCTGCGATGTTGTAGGGCTTGCGGGTGGCGCAGCAAAATGCACCTTCATCCTCGACCATGGCTGCTCTGCTGCGATTGACTATAAGGCCGAGGACATAAGCGAACGGCTTGATGCGCTGCGACCCGATGGCATCGATCTCTATTTCGACAATGTCGGCGGCCAAACGCTGGCCGCGTGCCTCGAACGGCTCCGCATGCATAGCCGCATCGTGCTGTGCGGTTCGATCAGCGAATATACAAGGAGCGAGCCTTTTGGCCTCACCAACTATGCCCGCCTGCGCCGCACCGAAAGCACAATGCGTGGCTTCTTTGTCTATAATTATCTGAGCGTCTGGGATCAGGTGATGGATGACCTTTCCGGCTGGATAAAGGACGGCAGGCTCAAACCTGTGCAGGATGTTGAGCAAGGCTTTCAGAAGATGCCCCGCGCTCTCGCCAACCTTTATTTCGGCGCGAATGTCGGGGTGCAATGCGGCTCGGTTCGCGGCGAACCCAGTGAATGGATTTAAGGACAACAGATGACAGAGAAACAACCGACCAGATTTCAGCGTGCCAATTACTGCGTGGAAGATATCGACCGCGCGCTGACCTTCTATGAAAGCGTGCTAGGTTTCGAAGTGACCTATCGAAAGGGCCATAATTCCGACAGCTATTCGATCCCGCTATTTGAAATTCCCGATGGCGCCGAGCTGGGTTTTGCGATCCTCTCACTGCCAAACCAGCCGCGGGTGATGGCATTGTCCCAAATCAAGAACGTACCGCTACCTAGCGGTTACCCGCGCCGCAGTGCCATTGTACTGGACATAGCTGACTGCGACATGGTGATGGAAAAGTCCCGCGCGCTTGGGTTACATGTCTATAAAGAAGGCCGCCTTGAAACCCATGACGGCCGTATCGGGCGAGAGATCGGCATTGTTGACTTTGATGACAATCTGGTTGTGATCTACAATATTCCAGAAGCCCAGTAACGGCGTTGGCAAGGGAAGGGAAAAGTATGAGCGATACTGACCTACAAGCAGCTGCAGCCGGATCCGTCAAACCCTATCCGTCTGCCGCGGCGGGCTGGTTCCTAGTGGTGATGTTGACCGTCGGCTATATTTTCAGCTTTGTGGATCGTTACATCCTCGGCCTTTTAATCGAACCGATAAAGGCGGAATTTGATCTCTCCGACCGCTCGATCGGCTGGCTACTGAGCGCCTTCACTTTGGTCTACGGCTTTGTCGGTATCTTCATGGGCTGGCTGGTGGATCGTGGCAAACGGCTCTGGATTGTGTCTATCGGGGTCGCGCTTTGGTCCGTGGCAACGGTTGCGACCGGTATGGCGAAGAATTTTGTCCAGCTCTTCACCGCACGCATGGGTGTGGGTATTGGCGAAGCCACGCTGAGCCCCGCCACTTTCTCCATGATCGGCGATAGCTTCCCGACAGAGAAGCGCGGCAAGCCCATTGCCTTTTATTCCGCGGCTTTGCCGATTGGCGCAGGTCTGGCGTCGCTACTCAGCGGCGCCGTGATCGCATGGACAGCATCCAGCGGCAGCCAGTCGCTGCCATATTTTGGGGAGCTTTCGCCTTGGCGCTATACGATGATCATCGTCGGCCTGCCTGGACTGCTATTGGCCCTGATCTTCCTGCTCATGAAAGAGCCTGCCCGCCGGCCTGCCGCGGCCTCATCTAATGTGATCAGCGGCAGTGGTTTTACGGATGCGCTCAGATATCTCTGGGACAACAAGGCGCTCTACATTGGCTTTGTCCTAGTCATTTGCGCGATGACAGCTATTGCCTACAGTCATGGTTTCCTTGCCCCTACATTTGAGCGTACCTGGGGATGGTCACCGCAGAAATATGCTTATGTGAATGGAATTGCACTGCTGCTTATCGGACCGCTCAACATGATGATCATGGGTTCGATTTCCGACTGGTGGACGAAAAAGGGTGTGAAGGACGCCTCGCTACGTATCCTCTATATCGGCTTTTTTATCATGATCCCGTCGGGCGTAATCCCTCTATTCATGCCGACTGCAGAGCTGGCCTTTGCGTTGCTGTGCATCAACACAATCGGCATCGGGATTGTGTCGGCCATCGGTGTCACGTCGTTGTTGGTGATCACACCCGCACAAATTCGCGGTCAGGTGGTGGCGCTCTATTATCTGGCGATCAGCTGGTTCGGCTCGCTGGGTCCCATCGCGGTGGGTGAGCTTTCCAGCGGCGTCTTTGGCGAGGATAATCTGCGCTATGCCGTTGCCGCCATTCCGGTCATCTTCGCCATTGCACCGCTGTTGATGATGCCGTTGACGAAGCGGCTTTATCGTGAACAGATGGACCGGCTTGGGGTCACCACCGAATGAGGAAAGGCTATACCGACGGCCCGTTCGGACAAATCCATTGGCGCATGATGGATGCGGTAGGAGAGGCGACAATGCCGGATCTCTATTGCCTTCATCCCAGCCCATTTAGCGGGCTCGCCTATACCAACGTCATGCCAATGCTGGCGCAGAACCGCCGGGTGATTGCACCTGATTATCCGGGCTATGGCGGCTCCGATCCGTTCAAAGCGCATCCGTCCATCGCCGAATATGCCGAAGCGATGCTCGCCGTCATGGATGATCTGACGCGCGGCGGGACGGTTGATCTAACCGGCTTTCACACTGGCAATCTGGTTGCTGGCGAAATGTCGTTGATGGCATCCCACCGTATCCGTAAACTGGCGCTTGCGGACGTGCCGGCATTCAATGCCGAAACCAGGGCAAAATACCGTGCTATGGCTGCGCAGCCATTTGAAATCAGCGATGATAAAGAGTGTCTGGAAAAGCCCTGGAAGCGCGGTATCATCACCCGCCTAGAGGCCCAAGGCCCTGCCCGCGCACTGGAGATGTTTGCCGAACAATTGCGGGCTGGTCGGGATATGCATGCCGCGTTTGATGCGGCTTTTACTTATGACGTCTATGGCCGAATGCCGCAGATAAGCCATGAGACGTTGGTGTTCGCCAGCCAATCCGAAATGCTCGAAGCAACACGATGGGCCGCGGCCAATATACCGGGCGCCACGCTTGTTGAACGGCTGAACATTACCAAAGGCGTGCTCGATCAATTGGCCGAAGAAACCGCAAAGGAAATCATTCGCTTTCTGGATCAGCCGTAGATGAAGGCATATGTCATCTATTGCCGCGACAGGCCCGAAACTGAAAATCTCCGAAAAAAAGCCACCCCAGCGCATCTGAAACATGTTGAAGACCATCTAGATCAGCATCTGGTGGCTGGTCCGATGAAGGATGCCGATGGCAATACGGTTGGCTCTTTGCTGATCGTCAAAGCTGTTGATGCCGATGATGCTCGAGGTTTTATAGAGCGCGATCCCTATTTCTCAGCCGGATTTTGGGAGAGCATCCAGATCTTTGAATTCATACCGGCCGCTGGCGATTGGATTGGTGGCAAGATATGGTAACCATCAAACCAAAGGGTGGATGAGCAGTATGACAAGGATCAAACCACTGACGATATAAGAGCTCCCCGCGGAAACCCAAGCGGCATTAGAATTTTCAAAGCAGCTAATGGGCTATGTTCCCGGTTCGGTCATGATCATGGCGCATTGGCCGGAACTGCTCGGAGCCTTTCGCGGGCTCGTCAGTGTGATTTACGGCGACAGCGCCATCGATAATGGCTTGAAGCGCTTAATCGGTGCAGTGACGAGGCTGCTGCTGGGTGTCATATTGCAAGGCGCACACGACGATGGGCGCGCTTGATTAGGGTGTTGACGAATAGAAGGTAAAGGCATTCTGGGATTATCAGGCCAGCGCGCTCTTCTCCGATGCCGAACGCGCCGCGCAGCACGGGAAATCATGCCCGCTCGACGAGCTCCAACAACTCTCCCGCTGGTCCCAGCACGGTCGCCGAGCGGTTCCCACTATAAAGTGGGCCGGAGAGATGCGCAGGCGGGGCGATCCAATCGGCTTTGATGTCATCCAGACTGTCGACCATCAGCGTGACTAGGCTGTTGCCAGGCGGCAGGCAGCCAAGGTCGGCCCGGCGGACCCTCGTCTGGGGTGGGTAGTCGTCAATCTCGACAATCGGCATCCTCCCTTTTTGTACCATGGTCAGCGATGACATAGTGTCCGATGGCAGGCCAAAAGCGTTGTTAATCATCGAATAGGCGATGGTGTAAGTGTCGCCAACGTCCAGCGCCAGCCGGTCGCGATACCAAGCGACGGTCGCTTCGCGGTTAGGCGTTGCGAGGATGACGATGAAGATATGGTCCATCGGCGAGTTCGCGAAAGGCAGGTCGCTCGATGGCGTCGACGAACGCGTTTCGTTGAAATAGAGCATTTCCCTCCCGCGCCCATGCACCTGCATCGCCACAAAGTACGGTAGGCCGGGGATCTCCTTGGGCAGGCCAATGACGCCAAAACCGCTACCTGCAATTTTCGCGGGCCAGCCGAACGCATCCTGTACAGTGATTTCGTAAGACGCCCAGCCAAAGGTGGTGGTCGGAACGAAATCGGATGGTAGCGGCTGTTCAATCAGACGGATGAAGCAATGCGCGCCGCTGGTCGGTTTTAGCGTCGCAATGCGCTTACCTGCCAGCCCGTCGATCCCCCAAGCGCGTGCCAGTTCGTCAGGAACAACGCCTTGTTCAACCAAGGCGAAGCCAAGCTCGCCTTGATAATCCGCCAATGCTGCATCCAGATCAGGTGTCGCCACAACGCCGCCAATGATGCTGCCATGCTGGATGGGTTCGCTCATTTGAATTCGGGCTTTCTCTTCGAGAGAAACGCGCTGACGCCTTCCTTGAAATCGGCGCTGTCAAAGGCGGCTCTAAATTCGGCGAGCGTCTCTGCATCGTCATGCGCCTGCCCACCCAAAATGCGTTGAATCTGCATTTTGGAGAGCATCTGGCTTTGCCCCGAAGCCTCGGCCATCTGGGTCGCAAGCTCCATTGCCGCGTCGTAAGGCTGATCAGCAAGCATCGTGACCAGCCCAATTTTTTCGGCTTCAGCGGCAGAAATCAAAGCCGCTGTATAGAGTAGTCGCTTTGCCTGTGACGAGCCGACCAGATCGACCAGCAGCTTGGTATCATGCAGCGGATAGACAAGACCCAGCTTGGCAGGCGTGATGCCAAAGCGCGCGGCGGGCCCGGCGATGCGGAAATCGCATGCCATCGCAATGCCGCACCCGCCACCGACACAATCGCCGTCGACAATTGCGATGGTCGGTTTGGGCGCGCGGGCCAGTTCATGCTGCAGTTTGTTGATCGAGGCTTGGTTTGCTGCCCGCCATGTGGGATCTTGCGCACCTGCACCAAATTCGGCGATATCGGCACCTGCACAAAAGGCGCTGCCTCGTTCGCTCGCATGAACCATCAACACGCGGACCGCATCATCAGCCATCGCGTCGGCGAGCAGCGTGGGGAAGAAATCCCACATCTCTTGATTAAAAGCATTACGCTTGTCGGGCCGGTCAATGACCAAACGCGCAATCTTCCCGTCTTTGTCCAGGCGCAGGGTCATGCGGGATCCACCACCGCGAGATGCTTCGCAATCTGGTGCCGCGTCGCGATCCAGACATCCGAATGCTTACGGACATGCTGGAAAAACTCCTCCAGCGCCCAAATCCGGCCCGGCCTGCCGATAATCCGCAAATGCAGCCCAAGGCTCATCATCTTGGCATTGCCCTCTTCGCCCTCGCGGTAAACCTGATCGAAATTGCGCTTGGCATAGGCCAGCCAATGCTCGGGCGTCATCGCGGGGTCAGTCCACATTTTCATGTCATTATTGTCGAGCTGATAAGGAACGATGGCAATTGGTTTGCCTCGCAACGTCTCCTTGTCCCAGAAGGGAATATCGCCCGAATAATTGTCCATATGATAATCGAACCCCTCTTCGATCAGCAGTCGGCGCGTATTGTCAGTGTGGAAATAGCGTGACAGCCAGCCATAGGGCCGCGTGCCGGTTGTCGTCTCGATTGAGGTCACGGCCTTGCGGATGAAGTCACGCTCGGTGGCCTCATCCATCTTGAATTGATGCACCCAACGATAGCCATGACTGACTGGTTCATGCCCCATCTCCGCTATGGCGGCACCAATTTCCGGATGGTTTTCTAGGGACAGCGCGGCAACTGTCCAGCTGGCCATGATGTCATAGGCCTTAAGCAGCCTCACGATGCGAGGCGCGCCTGCCTTAATGCCATAGAGATAGTTGCTTTCATTTCCATAATTGCGGATCGGTGATTTGATATGGATGCCCAGCTCGTCGACCGGTTCCATGCCGCGGTCGCCGCGCGCGATGGTCATCTCGCTGCCCTCCTCAACATTGACGACAATGCTGAGCGCCATCTTGGCGCCATTCGGCCAGTCGATCCGTTCTTCACGCATCAGTGCATTTCCTCGCCGCCCGAGACATTGATCGCCTCACCAGTCACATAAAAGGCATCCTCGCTAGCCAGCCATAGGCAGGCTGCAGCCGTATCAGATGGCAGGCCAGGACGCCCCATCGGGTTTTTTGCGCTCATATTGGCCAGATAGGCCTCGACCGTTCCAAAACCCAGCAGCTTTGAGAAATAGTCATTCTGCTGCGCACCGAGCCCGGTGGTCACATGGTTGGGGCAGACCGCATTAACGGTAATGCCGTGCGCACCGAGCTCAACCGCTGACGCCCGAGTTAGGCCAACCATGCCGTGCTTGGAGGACACATAGGCAGGCAGATGTGGAAAGCCGGTCTTGGCGGCTTGTGAGGCGATGTTGATGATGCGGCCGCCTTTGCCTGCGGCAACCATCGATTTGGCTGCCGCCTGTGTGCAATAGAAAGCGCCAGACAAATTGACTGAGATCACGCGGTCCCATTCCTTGGCTGTATCGACCTCCAGCAATGGTTTCATCAGGAAGCCGATACCGGCATTATTGACGAAGATATCCACGCCGCCAAATTTGGCCACTGCCTGATTGATGAGCGCTGAGCACTGCGCGGCATCAGATACATCGCAGGCAATGGTTGCAACCTTGGTCCCGCGCCCACGCAACTCTGCGGCAACGCCCTCAGCCTCGGCGTCAATGCGGAGGTCCGAGATGACACAATTGGCACCTTCACTCGCAAAGGCCCGCAATATCCCTTGCCCCAGCCCCTTTTCCTTGCCGGAACCGGTGACAACGATGGTCTTGCCTAAAAACTTCCCTGCCATGACCTTAGAGACCCTCGGTAAGCACGAACTTTGGATTGTCGGCATATTCTTGAAATGGTGCAGCAGCGGCTTGAAACTCCGCAGTCGAGATGTCGGCGACAAATTTATCGATGGTGGTGATGTCGATGATTTCAAAATAGTCATATTCCGGCTTTTCGTCCGAGCCGAACACGCCCGTCGCCTTGTGGATGGTGAAGCCATTGATCGAACCCAGCGCGTTGACGCAGGGAATGTCGCGGGTCTTCGCCCAATTTTCATAGTCCGTAATGGACGCGCCGGCCTTCAGCTTGAAATAAACGATGATGCGCATGGCTCTCTCCTCTTGTTACTTTGCCAGAAAATGGTCGGGGCGGCGATAGGCCTGAAGCTTAGCATCAAATTCCCGCGCCAGTTGGAACAAATCCGCTTCGTGGCCAGTGCGCCCGACAATTTGCAGGCCCAGCGGCATCCCCGCATCATCCACGCCCATCGGCAGGCTGATCGCAGGCAAGTTCGCGATATTGGCAAGGCAAGTGTAATCTGCCTGATTGGCCGGTGCATCCTCGCTATGCGAGAAAGCGCCCTGTGGCGCAGTAGGCAGGATGATGGCAGCGTGTTTGGCGACGATATCCTGCACCGCCTGTGCGGTTTCGGCGAGGATCGCCTGATCCTCGGCCCAGTCGGCATCGCTGCGCTTGGGTCCATAGGTGAGCAGCTTTTTCAGATTGGCCGACAGCTTGTCCCGACCGGCATCGGCAAAATGCGCGGCCATGGCTTTGGAGGTCTTGATGAACCCAGCAAAGCGGATGCGCGAAAGCGGATGTGCGAGCTGCGCCACGGCGATCTCGCTGCCTGCAAGTCGGATGACATCGCGGAATTTCTCGATTACTTCTAGCTCGCAGTCGACCCCGGTTTCCGCAAGCGTTACCAAAGGACCGCTGGCAGTATCGCCATCGCCAAAATCGGTCATCACGCGGGCAGCGCTTTCGAGTAGATCGAGGCTGCGCGCCAGCGGGCCGATACAATCGAGCCATTCCTCGGCCAGCTCTAGCCCTTCCTGACTGACTGATGTCTGCGCTGGCTTGAACCCGTAAACCCCGCAATAGGCCGCCGGGATGCGCACTGAACCCATGGTGTCCGTTCCCAGCGCTATGTCGCATAGTCCTGCTGCGACCGCAGAACCACTGCCACCTGAAGAACCGCCAGGCGTGTAACCAGTCTTGTGAGGATTCTGGGTCTTGCCGAACCATGGATTGTCGGTCTTCGCACCAAGCGCCGCTTCTTCCATGTTGAGCATGCCAATGATGGCAGCCCCCGCTGCACGCAATTTCGTAACCACGGCTGCATCCTTGGGCGCTACTCGGCCCCTATAAACCTCACAACCAGCCGTCCATGGCATCCCTGCCACGGCAATATTAGCCTTCACACCCACCGTCAGGCCGGCAAGCGCTCCCCCCCCACCTTCCGCCGACCCATCAAAATCGGTAAAGGCGTTGAGCGGCGCATTGGCGCGAACAAGGGCGTCGAAATCGATCATAGGCCTCTTTTGTCAATCAGGCGGATTGGCTTTTGACGCACATCAATTTGCGTCAGCGCGGCTGTCTCGCCCGGCGCGCAAAGCTCGACGAGCACATCGACCCCTAAGCCGCGACGCAATATTTCGGCAATATCAGCTTTTTCGGTTCCGCCCCGACTTTCGATCAGCACTATCATATCATCGCGCTGGGTCGCGGTATCCCGCTCCACAGTGCAGACATACTCGCCGGTCAAGTCCCTCCGGTTCTCGATCAGCGCGCCAATCGCATGCGGGAAAAGATTTATCCCGCGCAGCTTCACCATATTGTCACTGCGTCCCTTGAACCCGGCGATGCGCTTGAAGGCAATCTCCCCGCGACCATCCAGCTCATGAGTGATGTCATGGGTGTTGAAACGGATGCATGGCGCTACATCATCCTTGTAGAGGCAGGTCACGACCATATCCCCCGTGTCGCCCTGTGCAACGGGTGCACCGCTATCGACATCCAGCAGTTCGAGAAACTGTGCGTCTTCCCAGACATAAAGCCCGTTCCGCTCCGGCCCTTCGCCCGCGATGCTTCCGGTATCGCCCACGCCATACCAGTCATAGGCTTTGGCGCCATGCCATGCTGCCTCGGTCGAGGCGCGGTCTTCTGTGCCCAGATGGCCAATGATCATCCGCAATTTAATCCGGTCGAACAACCCTTCGGCCCCGGCCACTTCGGCCAGCTTGCGGATATAATCGACAAAGCCGACCATCACCGTCACGCCAAAATCGGCCATTAGATTAACCTGATTGACCGAACGGGTTTCGATTCCGGTGCCAGCCGACAGGAAGATCGAGTTGGTGAAATGCGTCACAGCCTCACGGATATAATGGCCACCATTGATCATGCCATGCCCATAGACCGAATGAACCACGTCATCAGGCTGCAACCCAAGCCAGCGATACATGCGGCCAACCAGCAGATTGCCAACCTCGCGGCCCTTGGGGCCGAACAGCAATGTCTGCGGACGCCCTGTAGTGCCGCTGGTTGTGTGCAGGATGGAAGGCGGACGATCGCCCCCACCAAGCCCTGCAAAATCGCCATAGGGCGGGAAGTCGGCAATCGAGGCCATCAGGTCTGATTTGTCGTAAACAGGCAATTTGGTGATATCGTCGAGGCCCTTGATGTCGCCCGGTTCGATCCCCCTCGCGCTCCAGAGCCGGTTGTAAAAGGGCACGTCCCAACCGCGCAACATCAGCTTTTTGAATTGCGCATTTTGCAGAGCAAAAAGCTCGTCGCGCGACATCGTCTTGTAGCGCGCAACAAAGGCATCGCCGACAGGATAGTCTGTCAGCATCTGCTTGACATCAAGGGCTTCGAAGTAGTTCGGAAAACTCATTTAGGGTCCGTTGCGTAAGAGAGAGGGTCGCAGAAAATGCGCGGGTCGCAGTCACCAGCGAGTGCGCGGCAAAGATCATATTTGGATGCGAGTTGTGCCGGCGTCATTGGCCCGTCTGGGCTGCCCATATTGGCATCAATTTTGCGTTCTATGGTCGTGCCATCGTTCAGCTTCACGACCAGTCTTTGGGGAGCAAGAGCATTACCATCTGGATTCCCATCCAACGTGACAATCACATTATCTGCAAGCGATGGAATCGTCTCGCTATGGCGTGGGTCGATATGGCCATCGCGCAACATCAGCGCGGCGAGGAAAGCCAAGCAAAGGCGGTTATAACTCATCGGCGCGTCGGGCTTGTGAGGACGCCCGACCAGCCGGTAGATGAGCGGAGGTGCAAAGAGTTCGATGCTGGCAACGCTATCGAGCAACACCCCGCCTTCGTTACGCAAATCCTGCAGTGCACCCAAAGCGCCATGGCTCGCACGGCCTGAGGGGAAAGGCTTGATGCTCACTTCGCTGATCCGCCAGACCTTGCCGAGGTCGCCAGTGTAGCGCGAGAGTTCCAGCGGCTCGATCAGCGCGGAATAGCCGAACGGTCCTTCCAGCACATCATGCGGGCCATTCATGCCAGCGCGGATCAAGTCCACGGCCGAAATCGCCGAGCGCGCTGCGTTGCCAATCTGCAAGGGCAGCGTAATCGACGCCTCGACATGCGCCTGCATCGTGCCGCCCGCAAAACTGTATGCCAAGCCGAAGACATCAGCCATTTGCTGACGCGTCATCCCATCGAGCCGCGCGACCGCTAGCGCCGCGCCAATAACTCCTGTCGTGGCGGGCCGGAAGAATTTCATCGGACCTGTTGCCGAAAGACCAACGCCGCTGGCTATATCGACGCCCACGGCAAGTGCGGCCAAAAATGCCTCTGGATCGCAGCCATCCATCCGGTCAGACGCGGCCAGCAGCGCCGCAGTTACAACCGATAAGGCGTGCACCACAGCCGGTTCGTGCACAGCATCCCATTCGAGGCAATGAATAGCAAAGCCATTGAAGAAGGCGGCGGATGGCGCGGGTAGCAACATCCCGTTACCCCGAACCGTTAGTCCTGAGCTTATCGAAGGACGGTTTGCAAACTCCCGTGCTTCGACAGGCTCAGCACTAACGGTATAGGGCGTATGCAATAGGCGGGATGAACCATTGCCGCCCCAGCTCGTTACCGTAGGCAGCAGCGCCAATGCTTCCGGTGAAACAGCCCCCGCTGCCCCCCCCGCCAGCGTATCTGAAAGCAAGCGCAAGGCATCGGCGCGCACTTCAGGCAGCAACACATGCGGCGCAGAAGCGAAATTGAGGATAGCATCGGTATGCGTCATCCTAGCCATTTCCCGAGCATCTTGTAAATCGCGGCAGGATCATCGCCTTCGAGGGCCAGTTTGACAGCCTTATCCGCTTGCTTCTTCGAAAGCCCACCCCACGCCATCAGCGCGCGTGCCTTGTCGATCACCTGCACTTCGCTCATTGGCCGTTCGGGATCGCCGAGCGTGTCGATCATTTCAACGACCTGCTTGTTGCAAGTCACCCGTGCGCCATAATGCTCGGGATAACGAGCGCTGATGTCCTTGCATTCCCTCAAGGTTACCTTGGCACGCTGTTTGGCGAGCTTATTGATCATTGCTGGCTCGAAATCTGCAAGCGTTGGCACGCCGCTGACCGCTACAACCGCAATCGCATGCTGCAGCGAGAATTTAGCCTGATGGACGGTTTTCGGGTTCAGGTTATCGCAAAAGGTGATGGCGTCACTGTAGGTTTCCACCAATATCTCACCATCCAGCTTACCGAGTAAAGCCTGAAGCTCAAGCGCCGCATCAATCGCCGGATGTGCGTGGCGGCAAGCGCCCCAGGGCTTGAAGCTAACATCCCAGATACGCCAGCGTTTGGGGTATTCCATTGGCTTTGGTGATCTGCAAGTCGCCGCATAAAGGCCCTGCGGTCCCTCCAGGATCATGCGCGGTCCGGTGATGCCTGATCGCGCCATGAAAGCCGCGAAATAGCCGTTTTGCGCTGCGGTTGCAGTATGGAACTGCTTGGTCATGACAGCCTCATGTCGCATTTGCCAAAGGCCACCCGTCGTCGATCCAGCATTGCCAAGCGCATCGAGCAACTGATTTGGTTTCAGACTGTGAATCGAGACAACAGCTGCTGCCGCACCAAAAGCGCCTGCGGTGGCCGTGGGGTGATAATGTGCATAATGATGCGCATCAAAGGTCGATCCAATCGCCACCATCGCTTCATATCCGCGCACTGCGCTGTCGAGCGCCTTGTCCATGCTGACGCCCGCATCCTCGGCCGCATCAATCACTGGCTGCCAGATGACCGGGCCAGGATGGAGAATGGCAGTGCGGTGGATGTCATCCATTTCCAGCACATTGCCCAGCCATGACGAGGTTTCGACCGGGCAGATGTGGCTCTTAGCCAGCAGCGCGGCCACCTTCGATTCCCGCGCGCCCGCAACACAGCCCAGCCAATCCAGCAGATGCAGCCGCGCCCTGGCGCGTGTTGCTTCGTCCACCCGCAGCGTCAAATGTTTCGCCAATTTTTCGGTCAAGCTCTCTTGCGTCATGCCGCGACCTGCCTTAGCTTCCCCGGACAAATAGATGTTAATCTGGGCGGAGAGATTATTTGACGATAATTCGAAAAGATATAGACATTCCGTCTCCGCCTAAAAAGAACCGAAAACCTCGATATCTCGAGCTCGCGGATGAGTTGCGCTCCGCGATCATGATGGGCGAGTTCTCCAAAGAAGAACAATTCCCGACCGAAACCGTATTGTGCAAAAAGTTTGGTGTATCGCGCTTTACCGTCCGTGAGGCGCTGCGTAAATTGACGCAGGAAGGACTGATTTCTCGGCGTCGCGGATCGGGTACTACAATCCAGCCGGCTTCTGCTCGTGCAGGTGCGCTGCGCCAGCCGCTGTCCAATGTTGGCGAAATCCTGCAATATGCGCGCGATACCATTATCAACTTTGAGAAAATGGAACCGCAAGAAATTCCGCCAAAAATTGCTGACCAAATCGGCCTTGCCACGGCCGATAAATGGTTTGTCTTTCACGGCCAGCGCATGAAGCCTGGGCTCAAGCACCCGATCGCGATCACCGTTGCCTGGATACATCCGGACCTTGCCGGAGCGGTCGAGAAAATCGATGTGACGGAGGCAACCATCTTCGGCCAGCTTCAGAATTTTGCTGAGATAGAAATCACCCAAATCACGCAGGACATTCAGGCGATCACCGCCTCGAAACATTTTGCCAGCAGTCTTGGCATAGAAAAAGGTGAACCGATCCTGCGCATTTTGCGTTGCTATTTTGATCAGAATGAAAGGCTGTTTGAAATTTCGGCAAACTACCATCCCGGCGAGCGCTTTGCCTATTCGATGCATATCGATGTAGAAGCCTGACCGGCGCAGTGGAGCATTCATCCATCTGCCCCCAATTTAGGAACAGCGCCGTAATTCTTTTTTTCTGTCCCAGCGAAACGAATTGGCGAGGCGATGTGATGGCGATTTTCTGATTCCGAGAGCAAGCTGCGCCCTTGAATGTGGGGCTGGTCAAACGCCTCGCGGAAATCCAGCACTGGCGAGAAGGCAACATCCTTGTCGGCGAACCATTCCACCCATTCAGAACGCATTTTTTGTGCAAAAATGCTGCGTAGTAATTTGATGAGATCCTCTTGTTCCCCTGCCGGACGCAGCGCCTCTTCGATCCGATCTTCATGCCCCAGCGCGATTAGCAGATTGCGCGCAAACTTCTTCTCACGTCCGCCCAGCACTACGTGTTTTCCGTCTGATGTCTCATAGACTTGATAGAAAGCAGCGCCGCCCAATGAGCGTTGTGCCGCAGACTGCGGGGCTTCACCACCAGCTATAGCACTACCGGCGGTATGCACGCACCAAGGCAGCATTGCGTCGAACATCGCCATATCGATATAGTCCCCGCGCCCAGTCCTCTCGCGTCCAATTAACGCCATCAGGATTGCCGACAATCCCGTCAGCCCACCTGCCATATCGGCAGAAGGCACGCCCGGCACCACAGGCGCGCCATCAGGACTATCATTGACTGACAAAAAGCCAGCCAGCGCCTGCACCGCCATGTCATGCGCAGGGTGATGAGCCAGCTCACCTTCCTGACCAAAGGCCGAGATGGAGCAATAAACGATACGCGGATTGCGTAATGACACGGCTTGATAATCGAAGCCCAGCCGCTTCATTACGCCCGGGCGAAAGGCTTCAACGAAGACATCGGCGTCGGCAATGAAATCCCAGAGCTTTGCTTTGCCCGCTTCGCTTTTTAGATCGCAAACTACGCTTTTCTTGCCACGATTGAGATTCGCAAACCATACCGAATGGCCATTTTCAAACGGCTCCATTTCGCGGACCGGATCGCCTGTGGGGGGCTCCACTTTGACAACCTCAGCTCCGTGATCGGCCATCATCACGGTCAGCATCGGGCCGGGAAGGAACAGCGACAGGTCGAGGACCTTTATGCCCGCAAGTTTTCCGCCTTCCGCCGCCATTGGAGTTATACCACTCCGCTTGCGCGCAGCTTTGCTACCTCGCCGGCATCATAGCCGATTGCACCCAATATCTCATTGCTGTCCGCGCCCAGATAGGGACCAGCGCGGTTAGGTAGCCGCTTGCCATCAATCTTGATCGGGCTGCAAAGCACGTCCATTTCAGGTTTGTCCGGATGGGTAATCGTCTCGCGCATGCCAATTGTTTCAAGCCAAGGGTTATCGAGCGCCTGGTCGAGGTCATAGACCGGCGCAATAGGCATATGCCCTCGCAGCAGTGCCAACCAATGCACCACCGGATGCGCGCCAAAGATGCCATCGAGTATACTGCATAGCTCAACGCGGTTCACCAAACGGTTGGAGGGCGTATCGAAACGCGGATCATTGATCAATTCTGAGTGCCTGATCCGATCGGCCAATATGGGCCAAAATTTAGGTGTTTGCGCCATGACGAACATCCAGCCGTCTTTGGCTTTGAATAGTTGGCTGGGTGTGACGCTGGGATGGGCACCGCGCGGCGCCCGCACGGTCACATCGCCTTCATTCATATACCAGATTGCTGGATAGCTAGTCTGATGCACAGCGGTGGAAAGAAGGTCTACATCAACGTCGCAACCTTCGCCGGAACGCTGCGCATCCAGAAGGGCTGCGAGCAAGCCAACGGCCATTTGCGCGCCGCTCATAAAGTCCACCATCGAAAGGCCAAAACGCACAGGTGGCCCGTCGGGTTCGCCGGTCAGTGAGCAGAAGCCCGCTTCTGCCTGCATCAGATAGTCATAGCCCGGCCATTTGGCGCGTTCATTATCGCGACCATAGGCCGAGATATGGGCACAGACGATAGCAGGGTTCACGGGTTTCAATGACGCATAATCCAGTCCAATCTTGGCGGGCACATCACCGCGCAGATTATTGGCCACAACATGCGCGCTCTTCACAAGCTTGTGCAGTATCTCGACGCCTTCCGGGCTGGTAAGGTCGAGCGTCAGTGATTTCTTGTTTAGATTGAAGCTCTGAAAATAAAGGCTTTCACCCTCGCGCAACCAATGCGGCCCAACATGGCGGGCGGTATCGCCGCCTTTTGGCGGTTCGATCTTAATGACCTCTGCACCCAATTGCGCGAGGAACATGGTACCGTAAGGGCCGGCGCCATATTGCTCTGCGGAAAGAACGCGGAAGCCCTTTAAGGGTTGCTTCACTCTCAAGCTGGGTTCCTCTTCACCCATTGTTTGGAGATGATCATCCGCTGCATTTCATTGGTACCTTCGCCGATGCACATCAGCATAGAATCACGGTAAAATCGTTCAATGTCATATTCCTTGGAATAGGAATATCCGCCGAACACCCGCATCGCTTCCTGGCTGTTGGCTACGGCCGCTTCCGAGGCGAAGTATTTCGCCATACCAGCCTCCATGTCACAACGCTCGCCGCGATCATAGGCTTCGGCAGCATCAAAGGTCAGCAAGCGAGCAGCGCGGGCACGCGTTACCATTTCGCCAATCTTCAGCTGGATTGCCTGATGCTCCGAAATTGGCTTGCCCATAGTCTGGCGCTGCTGGGCATATTCGGTCGCGAGCCGCAGCGCGCCCTCGGCCAAGCCAACGCCGCGAGCCGCGATATTGATACGACCCAACTCAAGGCCTCCGGTAGCCTGGAAGAAGCCTTGGCCCTCGACGCCGCCGATCAGGTTATCTGCAGGGATACGGTAATTATCGAAAATCAGTTCGGCACTGTCGATGCAATTATAACCCATCTTCTTAAACTTCTTACCCGTCGTGAAGCCTTCATGCTTCGGCGCGATCATAAGGCTCATGCCCTTGTAACGGGGCTCGGCCTTGGCATCCGTTTTAACCAAAAGCGCAAAACACTCACCCTTGATGCCATTGGAAATCCAAGTCTTTGTGCCATTGATGACATACTCGTCACCATCACGTTCTGCGACGGTGCGGATTGCCTGCAGGTCGGTTCCGGCATTGGGCTCAGTTAACGCGAGGCCGCCGCGGATTTCGCCTGTGGCAAATTTTGGTAGCCATTTGACTTTCTGCGCGGGCGTTCCGAAACGATCCACTGCGCAG
>NZ_JARXAI010000080.1 GCF_029865925.1 Sphingorhabdus sp. | reverse complement strand
CGCAGCCGCTGGGGCAGTTGTTCGAGTCGAGGCACAATTTCCCTAAGTTGGCGCTTAATCATGGCACCTGTTTCTGTGCGTCGTTCGGTCATTGCGCATGAGGTCGCGCATATTCGCCATATGAACCACAGTGCCCAATTCTACGCGTGGCTTGATACCCTGTATGACGGGAACCGGAAGGCTGCCGATCAATGGCTCAAAATGCACGGCACGGGCTTGCAGCGGGTCGGCAGATAGGGGGAAAGCCAATGCTAGAAATGCGTACCTCGTGCGAACGATGCAAAACACCGCTGCCGATGGACATTATCGACGCCATGATCTGCAGCTATGAACGCACCTTTTGCGAACCTTGCGTGTCTGGTCCGCTGAATAGTCATTGACCCAATTGCGGTGGCAATCTCCAGCCAAGGCAGTGACGCATCAAGAAATAGGAAGCGTCAGCCCTTGGTAACACCGCCCAGCGCGCCATATTTCTTTTCAAAACCCGCGATGTCCCCTGCCGCAAGTAATTGGGCTTGGTCGATCCAATTGTCCCGTGTGATCCGGCCAGCAAAAGCGCCCAGCTTGGCATCGATTTCAGACACGTCGGCGGCGGTCCAGCTGGCAACCTGCGCAAAGCTGGTTACGCCAAGACCCTTGAGCAGAGTATTGACCTTGGGGCCCAAGCCCTTGATCAGCTCAAGATTTTCAGGGATCGATGATACTGGAGCAGGCTTGGCCGCCTTTGCCTTGGGCGCGGCTTGCGCTTTTGCCTTTTCTGCTTTGGCCTTGGGTGCTTTCTCCGCCTTGGCTTTTTTTACCTTCTCGGCCTTTGCTTTGGGTACTTTTTCGGCTTTTGCTTTTTCTACCTTAACCTTTGGCGCTTTTTCGGCTTTTGCCTTTTCAGCAACAGGCTTGGCCGCAGCTTTTGGCGCAGCGGCTTTGGGCGCGGATGCTTTTTTCGTGGCGGCGGTCTTCACCGGAGTCTTGGCCGTCTTCGACACTGGCACGTCGGCCTTAACAACAGCCGCAGGGGGCGGCGCAATGTCTTTAGGCGCGCTGTCCGTTGTCTTCTTCGCGCCGCCCAGCGGCAGCAGCCACCATAACAATATAGCAACGATCAGAACCGCACCGATGATGATTAAATTGTTGGACAATGTATTTCTCCCCGAAGGCTCCCAAAAATAAGGGGTTCAACTACGCGAAAACATGGCTGCGTGAAACTGTTAATCCGCAATATGAAAGTTGCAGGTTAATCCGTGCCCGACGCCGCCTCACGCGCGACCTCTCGCCAGCCAATATCTTTGCGGCAAAAGCCACCTGGGAAATCGATACAGTCCACCGCGGCATAAGCCGCTGCTTGCGCTTCGGTTACGTTGGCGCCTGTCGCGGTAACGTTAAGCACGCGGCCTCCTGTAGCCACCAACTGACCATTGATTTCGGCGGTGCCCGCATGAAAGACCGTGGCGCCTGAAACCGCCGCCAGCTCGACGGCGCCGCCTTTTTCTGGTGCCGCGGGATATCCGTTGGCCGCCATAACAATCGTTAACGCGGCTTGGTGCGAAAACAGCGGGCGTTTAGCATGCGCCAGCGTCCCTGTGGCAACAGCGAGCATCAATGCGGCAAGATCGCCCTCTAAGCGCGTCATCAAAACCTGGCATTCGGGGTCGCCAAAGCGGGCATTATATTCAATGAGCTTAGGGCCTTCGTCGGTCAGCATGAGGCCCGCAAACAGCACGCCGGAATAGGGCATATCGTTGGCCGCCATATAGGCGACGGTCGGCTTGATGATGCGCTCCATCACCTGCGCCTGCAATGCGTCGGTAAGAACAACAGCGGGCGAATATGCCCCCATGCCACCCGTATTGGGCCCAGTGTCACCATCGCCCACGCGCTTGTGATCCTGCGCTGAACCAAAGGCAACAACATCGCGGCCGTCGGTCAGAGCAAAGAAACTTGCTTCTTCACCCGTCATAAATTCTTCAAGCACGACCGACGCGCCAGCATCCCCGAAACCGCCGCCGAACATATCATCAATGGCGACCTCGGCTTCGGCACGCGTTTCGGCGATGATGACGCCTTTGCCCGCTGCTAAGCCGTCTGCCTTAATCACATAGGGCGCGTCAAATGCGTCCAGCCCAGTCAGCGCAGATGCCTTGCTGTCATGGCGGGCGTAGCCAGCGGTCGGGATGCCGGCCGCCGCGCACATATCCTTGGTGAAGCCTTTCGACCCCTCCAATTGCGCTGCTTTCTGGTTGGGGCCAAAGACAGGGATGCCGGCGTCACGCAAGCCGTCGCCCAGACCGCTGACCAAAGGTGCCTCAGGCCCGACTACGACCAAACCAATAGCGTGCCCAGCGCAGAACGCGATGACAGCCGCGTGATCGGCGATGTTGAGATCTACCAGTTCAGCTTCTTGCGCGATCCCGGGATTGCCCGGCGCCGCAAAGAGTGTATCGCAATTTGGCGATTGCGCGAGCTTCCACGCCAGCGCATGTTCGCGACCGCCCGAACCAATGAGCAAGATATTCATGTCCACAAATGACCCTTTTGAAACTGGCGACCCGCAAGTCGCTCGCCTGTTAGCCGAGGAACGCCCCGGCGACAATGCCCAGGCGATGAGCGTGTCCGAACTATCGCTTGCACTCAAGCGCACCGTTGAGGATAGGTTCGGCCATGTCCGTGTGCGCGGTGAAGTTTCGGGGTTCAAGCGCGCGGCGTCTGGCCATATCTATTTTTGCCTGAAAGATGATAGTGCTCGGCTCGACGCGGTGATGTGGAAAGGCGGCGCGGCCCGCCTGCCCTTCGCGCCGGAGGACGGGCTTGAGGTTGTCGCCACCGGTAAGCTCACCACTTATGCAGGGCGTTCCAATTATCAAATCGTCGTCGACAGCCTAGAGGTGGCCGGCGAAGGCGCGATGATGCTATTGTTTGAAAAGCTGAAAGCGCGTCTCGCGGCAGAAGGGCTATTTGCGCCGGAACGTAAGAAGAAGCTGCCGTCCTTGCCACGCACCATCGGCGTCGTCACATCGCCCACTGGCGCAGTCATCCGAGACATTTTGCACAGGTTGGCGGATCGTTTCCCCACGCATGTTATTGTCTGGCCCGTATTGGTGCAGGGCGAAGGATCGGCCGCCCAAATTGCGCGCGCCGTGAACGGGTTTTCCGCAATGCCACAAGATGGCCCGGCGACCCGTCCAGATCTGGTGATCGTCGCGCGTGGTGGTGGCTCGATAGAGGATCTTTGGGCCTTTAACGACGAAGCGGTGGTGCGCGCGGTCGCCGATTGCACGATACCGATTATCTCGGCAGTCGGGCATGAAACCGATACAACCCTGTGCGACTTTGCAGCGGATTTGCGCGCGCCGACGCCAACGGCTGCCGCAGAAGTCGCGGTTCCTGTCCGCAGCGATCTGCTACAGAGGGTCGGGCAGTTCGGGCTGCGCATGTCGAATACCGTCCGCAAGCGTGTGGACTTGGCCGCAGAACGGCTTGAGGCACAACGCCGGCTCATGCCCAAGCTGTCAGACCTTGCAGCTCCGCATCAACAACGTACCGACGATCTTGCCGAACGCTTGCGTCAATCGCTCCGCACCCGTGTTGGCAAGGCCGAGATTGCCTATTCAGCGCCAGCCATGATGCTGCACCCGCGCTTATTGAGCCGCCGAGTGGAGCAAGGGCAGCAAAGGCTTGATGCACTTGCGCGGCTTGCGGGCAGTTTACATCCCGAAGCGCCGCTAAAGCGCGGGTTCGCGCGGGTGACCGATGCAGACGGCAAAACCATCATGACGCGTGACGCCGCGGTGAAGGCAGGCGAAGTGACATTGCGTTTCGTCGATGGTGAAGTTGGCGGACTGGTCCATGGCGCCTCTGCCTCCCGCCCAGCGCCGCCGAAACCCGTTAAGCCGGCAATTAATCAGGGCAATCTGTTCGACGGTTGAAGGCGCGCATTGCCCATTGCGAATCGATACGCCATAATGGGACTATGTTGTTGTCACCTACAAACAAAGTCGCGCGCCTGCATTATATGGCTAATAGTTTTCGTATGCTCACTGCGGGGGACCATGTCGTGTGCGCTGTTACTGGCCAAGCCATTCCATTGGAGGAATTGCGCTATTGGAGCGTAGTCAAGCAGGAGCCTTATGTGAGCGCAGAGGCATCTGCCCGCGCCGCTTTGGCCAAGGGCTAAGCTTGGGACGCAAGCGCTACGCCTTGCTGGCATTGCTTGCAGCGGTCGGGTTTCTGACCACTGCGGCTGGCTTAAGAGCCACACCACAATCACCCACCGCCGATTTCTGGATGTCCGGCCCGCCGGTCCAAGGCGGTCTAGTCACTGCCCGCGCACCCAAAAACGCACGCAATGTGTTTTTAAATGACGAAGCGCTCCAGCTCAGTTTGGATGGCGTCTTCCTCATGGGGTTCGACCGCGATGCCCCGGTGCAGGCAAATGTCGTTTTCATACTCGCCGACGGCAGCCAGACGGCACGCAATATATCCGTTGCTGCCGGCGACTGGCGCATTGAAAATGTTGCTGCGAATATGACGGGCGGTGCAAAAAGTTCAGCGGAATTTGAGGCAAGACGCGGCGCAGAGCTTGCGCGGATCAATGCGGCGCGCGCGCTCAGCCGTGAAAGCATAGGCTGGCGGCAAAAATTCATCCGCCCTGTTGCAGGCCGCGTATCCGGGCTATTTGGTGCCCAGCGGGTCTACAACGGTATTTCCGGCAGCTATCATACCGGCATGGATATCGCCGCAGCAAGTGGGACCGCATTCGTTGCGCCCGCGGACGGCGTTGTCATTCTTGCCGCGGCAGACGCATTTACCCTTGAGGGCCATTTGCTGATGATTGACCATGGCATGGGACTAAACAGCGCCTTCCTGCATGCGTCCGAACTTCTTGTGAAAGAGGGCGACATCGTGAAGCAAGGCCAAATCATCGGACGGGTAGGTGCCACTGGTCGGGCAAGCGGGCCGCATCTGCATTGGGGAATGAAATGGAACAGCGCGCGGATCGACCCAAAATTACTGCTGCCCGCATTTTGAATTCGTTCAGACCACTTTCAAGTTACCCATCGCACTAAAAGCAGGTATTCCTGCGGGCTGCTTGTCGCTGTCGACAACAGAATAAGAGCCCTGCGCCGAAGACGCGGCAGTTAGACCAACGGCCGCAATCATATAAGGCGACGCAAGACTGTCGGTACACAAGCCGTGATCACCGTCGCTCACGAGCCGCTCCTCAAGCATCACGCCTTTTTGGCCGGCAGCCGACCGCAATAGCAGCCGACGATTTGTTTACTGGCCATTAGATCGGATAGATCCAACAAATTCGGGTTTAAACCAAGGACAGGGGAAACGCCTGCAGTCCAATACCGCATAACAAAATTGATTGACGCTGGGTTCGTACTGTGAAAAAACCAACGTTCCAGTATTATCTGAGGGAGAGAAACATGGAAAATTTAACATTTGGCCAATATTCATTGGTCTATAACGCGTTTTCATTCACATTTGCCACCATGGCAGCGGCTACGCTGTTTTTGTGGCTTGGCCGGTCGCAAGTGGGTCCAGCCTACAAGACCGCGCTTACCATTTCCGGCTTGGTTACAGCCATCGCCGCATATCACTATTTCCGCATTTTCGAAAGCTGGGAAGGTGCATATTCCGTTGAAGGCGGCATCGTGACCGCAAGCGGCTATGCATTTAACGACGCCTATCGTTATGTCGATTGGTTGCTGACCGTGCCATTGCTTCTC